>NZ_DAOSEH010000012.1:0-48370 GCF_035363035.1 Mesotoga sp.
TTCAGCACTCTCTTTTCCTTCCAGAGTTTTATTCTTTCGCGTCTCTGCAAAACCGTTGGCTCGAAACTGAGACCGTTTCCGTAAAGAAGATCGGAAACTCCCGTGAAGGTGTATTTCTCTTTATAAAGACCGTCGTCGACATCGCTGACGGTATCCTCCGGTTCGTGGTAGGTCGTTATAACGCCCTCGTAATTTCTCAACACCACAACCCTGTCGGATTCGGAGATGTTGTACTGCGGCATGACTCTGATCTTGCCGCCTCCCCCCGGAGCATCGACGACGAAGGTCGGAACGCAGAAGCCGGATGTGTTTCCGATCAGGGCCTCCATAATGCCAATGCCCTTCCTGATCGAGGTTCTGAAATGTCCGATCCCCTGCGAGAGATCGCACTGGTATATGTAGTACGGCCTGACCCTTATCTCCACGAGCCTGTGGACCAGTTCCATCATTATGTAAGGCGAATCGTTTACTCCCCTGAGGAGAACCGATTGATTGCCCAGCGGTATGCCTCCGTCCGAGAGCATTTCGCAGGCCTTCTTCGAATCGGGCGTTATCTCCAGCGGATGGTTGAAATGGGTGTTGATCCACACGGGATGATACTTTCTCAGCATGGCGACCAGTTCGGGCGTTATCCTCTGGGGCAGGACCACCGGGGCTCTGGTGCCCAGCCTTATTATCTCCACGTGGGGTATTCTGCGAAGCTCGCTCAGTATGTACTCCAGGAAGTCGTCTCCCACAAGCAACGCGTCGCCGCCCGAGAGGAGAACGTCCCTCACCTCGGGAGTTTCCTTTATGTACTCCACGGCCGCGTCTATCTCCTTCTTGGTCCTGGGCCTGTCTAGCTGACCGGCGAATCTTCTCCTCGTGCAGTGCCTGCAGTACATCGAGCACTGATCGGTGATGAGAAAAAGCACCCTGTCGGGATAGCGGTGAGTCAGACCGGAAACGGGCGAGTCCTCGTCTTCGTGGAGCGGATCGACCATGTCCCACCTGTCTATGTTCAACTCCCTGTCTGTCGGAACGGCCTGCCTCCTTATAGGACACCTCTCGTTTCTCGGGTCCATGAGAGTTGCGTAGTAAGGAGTGATGGACATTCTGAGCGTTCTCAGACACTCGGAAATGCCCAGAGCCTCCTCCTCGGTTATCTCTATTACCTGCCGGAGCGCCTCGACGCTTTTCACCCTGTTTGCCACCTGCCAGCGCCAGTCGCTCCACTGCTCGGAGGTGACGTCTTTCCAGAGCGGGATATCTCTGTAATCTCTCATATGTCTCACCTCAAACGTATAATCTCTCGAACAACTCCCTGATGGCCACGGACTCTCTCAAAATGTCCAGCGCGAGGGAAGCGTGGCCCCTGGTGTAACCGTTACCGACTATCATGGTTATATCTTTACCGACGCCTTCGGCTCCGAGCGCGGCTCTGGCGAAAGAGGTCGCCATGCTGAAGAAGTAAACGATCCCCCCCTCGCGGGTGACTAGAATCGAGCTCATCTCGGTCGCCTGAACGTTGACGTTGTTTATCACGATATCGCAGAGAGCCTCTCCAGTGATCTCCTTCACTTTCTCGTACACCTCGAGCGGTCTGGTGGCGTCGGCGACTATAGTATGATCGGCCAGACCCATTCTCGAAAGTCTGTCGGCGTTTTCGGGCGAATACTCGACCGCTATAACCCTTCCTCCCGCCCCCGCTTTCTTTTTGGCCTGGTAACAGCAGAGCAGGCCGGATTTTCCACCGGCACCGATCACCGCCACGTTCATTCCCGGCTTCACCAGTTTATCTACCTGGGCAGGCGCACCGGCAACGTCCAGAATGGCAAGGGCCAGTCTGTCGGGCATATCTTCGGGCAGCCTGGCGTAGATGCCACTCTCAAAAAGCACGGCTTTGCCGCGAATATCTACCTGGTCCTTATCCATGTGGATCTTCCCTATCTTCTCTATCAGGAGAGGCGTTAAAGACAGCGAAACCAGGGTCGCTATCCTGTCGCCCGCTTCGAGGTCCCTGCCCTTCAGGAGACTCCCTATCTCCGCGACTCTTCCGATCAACATGCCGCCCGACCCCGTGACCGGATTCTGGAGCTTTCCCCTGCTCCTGACGATATCTGTTATCATAGCGGCGACGGCTTCTTCACTGTCGCCACAAACACTCTTTATCTGCGTGAAACTGGCAGAATCGACGTTGAGCGTCTGCACATCTATCAGTATCTCATTATCCCTTATGCGGGGCGTGTTATCAATGCGTTTCGCCGCCTGGGGAAGACTCCCCTCCGGCTCGATGACTCTGTGGCTTCCGAACGGACACCCTTTCATGCTTACCTCCCGCCTCAGTTACTTATTCCCAGTATGGCTCTGGCCTCGTCAGGAGAGGCGATCTCTCTTCCGTACTCCCTCGCGATTCTGGCGATACGTTCTACCAGCTGGGCGTTGGAGGTCGCCAGCTCGCCTTTCCGGTAGTATATATTATCTTCGAACCCCACCCTTACGTGGCCGCCCATCGGTATGGCGTGGACCGTCAGCGGAAGCTCGTAACGCCCGATACCGGCCACCGTCCAGGTGCTGCCTTGAGGAATAGATCTTACCATATGCAACAGATCTTCTATGTTACCGGGGCATGCGCCGGGTACGCCGAGAACGAAATCGAAATGAACGGGCGGTACGAGCAGCCCTTTCTTCACCAGTCTCAGGGCGTTTTCTATCATTCCGCGTTCGAAAATCTCTATCTCAGGCTTTATTTTACGCGAGAGCATCTCCCGCGCGAAATGCTCTATGATCTCCTGAGAGTTGAAAAAAACGTCGTCTCCGAAATTACAGGTCCCGGTCGAGAGCGTCGCCATCTCGGGATCGAGCTCTAGAGGGCCTCCCCTCTCCTGAGCCGTGTGCCATACCGCGCCGCCGGTGGAGGGCTGGAAGATGATGTTGCACTTTTCGGCTATCCTCTCCCGGATCTCTGCGTACGCCTCTTTTCTCTGGGTGGGCTTGCCGTCTACTTCGCGCGCATGGACGTGAACTACGCTCGCGCCTGCTTCGTAACAGTCGTAGGCCGCCTGCGCAATCTCCCCGGGCGTTATCGGCAGGGCCGGTTGTTGCTCTCTGGTCACCTCGGCCCCAGTCAGGGCCGCCGTTATTATGAGTTTATTCATCTTTTTGCCTCTGCTTATCCAGCGGAACCACACATGTACCACTCGCCCTGCAAACGACTACCGGCTCGTCCAGCACCTCGGCCGCCGAATCGCTTATATCAGGTCTGGCCTGTATAACCTTTGTAGCCGTGAAAACCATCTTTCGAGATGTCCTGCCCCTGGAAACTATCTCGCCCGTGACCTCTATATAATCGCCGGTGTACACGGGAGAGAGGAATTCGATACTGTCGTAGGCCCTGAACAGTCCCTCGTCGCCATCGTTTCTTATAAGCAGCTCGGTCGCAACATCGCCGAACAGCTGCAGGAGCTTCGCCCCATCGACTAGATTGCCTCCGTAGTGAGCGTCGTGAAGGCTCATTCTGATCCTGAGAATCACTTTGTTCACTTTGCATACCCCCTTTATACAATTTTGCCTTTTCGAGTCTGCCCTGGCAAAGTTGACCAACACCGGTTAGAGGCACGTGGAACTCAATATTGTACTCTATGTCCTTCTTTCTTTATGGTCATGCGTCATTTACCGCTATAACTCCCCGTAACCTCCGTGGAAAGCAGCCATTTTCTGGTATGCTATTAACAGCGAATCGAGAAAAAGGGGGAGAATTTATGGTTAAGACCCTCATCATGGCGGGAGGTATCGGCGAGCGACTTTGGCCAGTGAGCAGCGAGAAGAGACCGAAACAGTTCCACCATTTCGGATCTGCCAAAACCATGATCGAAGAGACCATCGAAAGAATGGAAAAACTAACGGGCGAACTGCTTATAATCACTACCAGAGAGCAGTTTCCATTGATTCAGTACTACACCCCTCTCTTCAAGGGGGATAACGTTATATTCGAACCGGCCGGAAGAAACACGGCGCCTGCGATCGCCCTCGGAAGTACCAGGTTCGAGGACGACGATATAATGGTAATAGTCCCGTCGGACCACATAATCAGAGATGAAGAAACCTTCCTGCGGACCATGAAGACGGCCATAGAATACGCCGGTAAACACGAAGCACTGGTAACTATCGGAATTACCCCCACATCACCCAACACAGGTTACGGCTATATAGAGAGGGGAGACTGTCTGAATGAGCGCGAAGAGGTTTTCGCCGTCAGGAAGTTCCATGAAAAACCGGACTACGAGACGGCCCAGCAATACTTTCAGTCGGGTAAGTTCTACTGGAATTCCGGTATGTTCGTCTGGAAGAAAAAAGTCTTCGACAGTGAGCTTTCGAAACACCTGCCGGAGCTGTATGAAGCGATGCTGGAGTTGAAAAAAAACCCATCGAGAATCGAAGAGATCTACGAAAAGGTCCCGCGCATATCGATAGATTACGGCCTGATGGAGAAATCCTCGAATGTAGCCACCGTTCCCGCGAACTTCTACTGGAACGATATAGGTTCCTGGGACGCGGTGTACGAACTTCTCCACAAAGATGGAAATGGAAACGCCGTCATCGGGAAGTTCTCGACGCACGACGTGAAGAACTGCCTTCTGGTCAACTATACGCAGACCAGAGTCGGTATCTCGAGCATCGAGGGCTACATCGTCGTTATGTCGGGCGAAGGTACGCTGGTATGCAGAAGGGGCGAGTCGCAGACTATAAAAGAGATCATAAAACAGCAAGGGGGATGAACGATGGACAAGAAGCTGGACGATCTGGTACTTTCATTGAAAGACGAAATGGTGAATTCGATTTCCGAATCCATCAAAATCAAATCGGTTAGGGAGAATCCGGTGGAGGGAGGACCTTTCGGCGAGGGCATTAAGAAATCGCTCGAACATACCGTGGAACTGGCCGGAAAACTGGGCTTTCAGGCCAGAAACGCCGAAGGTTACGTCGGGATAGTCGATTTCGGCTCGGGAAAGACCTTCGGAGTTCTGGGCCATCTGGATGTCGTGCCGGAAGGCGAAGGCTGGGAAGTGCCTCCATACAGCGGCCTGGTTAAGGATGGAGAGATATGGGGGAGAGGCACTCAGGACGACAAGGGCCCAATGATAGCGGCCCTCTACGCTCTCAAAGCCATCAAAGAGCACTGTCCAAACCCCTCAAAGAGAATCAGGCTTATCTTCGGAACCAACGAAGAGTCGGGCTGGGAGTGCATGAAGTACTACGTCAAGCACGAAGAGATACCCGACATGTCGGTCACTCCCGACGCCGAATTTCCCGTCATCTTCGCCGAAAAGGGAATCGTCAGTTATACGATATCCTCCCGCGCGGGCAATGACGGCGAGGGACTGGTGATAGAGTCGCTCCAGGCCGGAGAGGCGGCCAACATGGTGGCATCGATCGCCAGGGCCGTTTTGAAGGGCGTAACACCGGACGTTTTCGACAAAATAAAGAACTTCAAGCCCTCGAACGAGGCAAAAATCGAGGTCAGGGAATCGGCCGGAAAGGTGGAAGTCTCTTTCACGGGCGTATCGGCCCACGGTTCGACACCTTACAAGGGTCACAGCGCTCTAGCCGCTCTGGTAGATCTACTGGCCGATCTACCCTTCTCCGATCGAGAGCTGGGCAATTTCCTGCATCTGGTGAGGTCGAAGATCGGCTACGAATTCTTCGGCGAATCTCTGGGGATAGCCGGAAGGGACTCGATGTCGGGCGAATTGACACTCAACCTCGGAACCATGAAGCTCGGCGGCGGCGAGATAAAGCTGGTCATCAACATACGCTATCCGGTCTTCTTCAACGAAGCCATGGTAAGGACCCAGATCGAAGAAGCCTTCAAAGGGTGCAGGGTTGAGATGCACAACAACAAGAACCCTCTATACGTCTCGCCCGACTCCGATCTGGTCAAAATGTGCAGGCAAGTGTACAGAGAGATGACCGACCACGACGAAGACCCGATAGCCATCGGCGGCGGAACTTACGCAAGGGCGGTGCCGAACGCGGCGGCCTTCGGGGCTCTGTTTCCAGGGGGTATCGAGAGGGCTCACCAGCCGAACGAGAGAGTTTCCATAGACGATATACTGATGGTCGCCAGGATTTACGCTCAGCTCTTCCTCAGGTTTCTGCAATCTTGAAGTGAGAGAGTAAATCAAGCCTAACAACGGGCGCACCGGCCGGTGCGCCCGTTTTATTTGAAAACCTGCGGCTTCAATCGACCACGTTCCGTACCCACTTCCCGGTCTTCGTTCTCCAGATGCCCAGTATCGCCTTGACCAGCTCCTCGACCATCATCACGATATAAACGGCCGGAAGAGACCACTTCAGAACCAGCCCGGCGATCGCGACTAGGGGGATTCCGACACCCCAGAGAGAGAAGATCTCCATTAGCATGGCGGCCTTCGTATCGCCGCCGCTCCGCAATATCCCCACGATGTTGACGGCGTTGAACATCTTTATCGGTTGGGCAAGTCCCACTATGACTACTACTGTCAGCACGATATCCTTGAGAGTCTGATCGATGTTATAGAGCTGTACGATGAAACGCGAGAGGAAGATTATCATCAGCCCCGTGGCGACAGCCGTGATCACGGTAAGCTGAATCAGCTTTCGCGCATTGAACCTGGCCTGCGTGAAATTGTTTCTTCCCAGCTCTGAGCCCACCATCACCACCGTGGCCGATGCCAGTCCTCCAAAGATAACGAACCCGAAGTTTTCTATCGTGCTGGAAATGTTCCTGGCGGCGATGAACTCAGTCCCCATCCTGGCCATCACCAGCGAATAGACTGTGACTCCCAGGCTCCAGAGAAACTCGTTGAAGATCACGGGCGTCGCGTACTTCATTAGCCGCCTGAAAAATGGGCCGTCGAACCTGAAGGCCCACAGGGTGAACCTTATGGGTGTTAATCTTCTCAGGGCGATATACAAAAAGATGAAAAACTCGGCAATTCTGGCCACCAGTGTGGCGACGGAAGCGCCGAAAACTCCCATGGCCGGAATCGAACCGAGACCGAAGATCAGTATGTAGTTGCCCACGGTGTTTATTGAAAGGGCCACCAGACTTATGTACAGCGGTATCCGCGCCTTTTCGACCGTTCTCAGAGCCATCGCCATAATGAAGGAGAAAGACGTCAGAAAAGTCGAGAAGGCCACGGGACGTGCGTATTCCGTACCGAGCCTTATCACTTCGGTGTCGGAGGTGAAGATCTTCAAAATCCCCTCGGGAAAGACGTATAGGAGCACGAAGAAGACCGTTGCCGCACCCATGGTGATGTATATTATATGTCCCAGCGTTCTCTCTATACTCTTTTCGTCGCGCTTGCCCCAGTACTGGGAAACGAAGATCCCGGCGCCGCTGGATGCCCCGAAAGTGAAGAGGTTCAAAATAAAGACTACCTGGTTAACCAGTCCAACGGCCGCTATCGCCGTTGTGCCAAGCTGTCCGATCATAAGGTTATCAACCAGGTTGAGACCTGTGGATATAAGGTTTTGTAGGGTTATCGGGATCGCGATAGAAAGTATCCGCCGTGTGAATTCTTTCATGAGTTCCTCCTAAATCTAGACGCCGTAGAATTATACAGTCTATCTTTTCAGAAGACAACTTGAGAGTGTATAAAGCTGGCACACACACGTTGAAATGAGGTATAATCTAGCTTCAAAGGGAGGGAAGAACTTGTTCTATCTAGACATGACACTGAGGCTCTTCAGCGCGCTGCTAGCCGGAGCGCTGATCGGAGTCACCAGAGAGAGAATTCACAAACCGGCCGGACTGAGGACTCATGCCCTTATCTGTGTCGGGGCGGCCTTCATAACAGTGCTATCGACCACGGTATTTATAACTGACGACCATGGCGACCCTGGGAGAGTGGCGGCGCAGATCGTTTCGGGAATAGGTTTTCTGGGCGCCGGAACGATATTGAAAAAGGGCTTCTCGGTGAAGGGACTGACCACAGCCGCCACACTCTGGGTAACGGCCGCCGTCGGAATGGGTTTCGGCGCGGGAGAGTATCTGCTCTCTTCGGTCGTGACGGTTTTCGCCCTCACGATTGTCCTCTTCCTGAAGAGAATCGAACTCCTCCTGGGAGGCAGAAACCTCCCGAGGATAATAATAACCGCCAGAGAGAACAAAGACCTGCTCGGCAACATCACTAACTGGTTCAAAGACAACGCCATCACCGTCGAGTCGATCGACGTCGAAGAGGACGAGGACAACGTAAGCATACTCGTCGAGATAAGCAAGGGCGACGTGATTAAGGCCAAACAAATGATGATCGATCTGACAAGAATAGAAGGAGTCAGGGGGGCGGAAATACGCTAGAGCGAAACTTGCAGATCGAACACAATAAGATCATATAGATTTTATGGTGTTTCTTCCAGAGTTCTTCGCCTCGTACAGAGCGCTGTCGGCAAGAGCGACTAGTTCCTCGAAGGAGCCTGTGCCGTCCCTTGTGGTAGTGAGTCCGAAGCTGAGCGATAACTCCCGTCCCTTCAGCGAAGGTTCTTTAATCTTTCCTACAGCCACTCTTATCCTATCTAGCACTCTCAGCGTGGATTTTAAATCGCAACCGGGGAAGAGTATTATGAATTCATCTCCTCCGAACCTGCCAAACACATCGGACTCTCTTATATTATCCTTGACGATTTTAGTGACCTCTTTGAGAACTAAATCACCCACTTCGTGGCCGCAGGAATCGTTTATCGCCTTGAAGTTGTCGAGATCGTAAATCGCCAGAGAAAGGCTTTTGCTTTCTCTGGATGCTTTAAGAAACTCGACTTTTGTCTTGTCGAAGAAGCCTCTCCTGTTGTAAATTCCTGTCAGAGGATCTGTAAGGGCGATCGTTTTCAACTCTTCGTGGAGTTCAACGTTGATGAGCGATAAACCCAGAACGCTCCTGATATTTCCCAGTACGGCGAGATAGCGATCAACATACTCTGGAAAGGCGATTTTCGAGATCTTCAACGCTCCGAGCAATTTATCGTCATGCCGGATCTTCATCCAGAGGTCTCTGCCGCCTTCGAGCGAGAAGATATCTTCGGGATTTTCCGGGATCTGTAGAACCTCTTCGGCGCCTGTCGAGCCTCTTGCAGATGAGTAAATCTCTCTCCAGCCGTCCCGAAACTTTTCGAAGAAAAGGACTTCCTCTGGAGCGAAAAGCGCTTCGGCGAGTGTGGATATTTTCTCCAGGACTTCGTTCACAGAATTCAGACTGGCTATCTCCATGAGGACTTCGTTGATCATCGCATAATCGGCTATCTGCCTGTGGAGATCGAAATCGAGCGCCTCTTCGAAAAGGCCCATCTTCCGCGCCATTCTGTCGTAAACAGAGGCCAGAACGAGGTTTTTCGCATAATCAAGCCCTATATCGATCACATCCGTCGGGAGCTTTACGGCTTTGGCAAAATCGGCGAGTTCACGTTCCGGGTTTTCGATTACCCCGGTTTTAAGGTGAACGATCGATGAGGAGAACTCTCCCATGAAGCCCAAGGTCTTAGAAGGATCGAAGCCCCAGTTTCTCAAATGCTCTCTCCATTGAGAAAGCCAGCCATCCGTTACTGAATAGGAATTCCTTTCTATCTGCTGCTGCAAAATGACTTTGCAGGCCACGAGCTCCTGGCAATAATCGTACGCAATGTGCGTTATTTCAGGTCTTTCACGCATGTATTTTAAAACCGGACAGGACCTGGGAGCGAAAAGGAAGTGAAACTTCTCGCCCGAAGAGCTCAAAACATCGTGGAGAATTTCGCGCGTATCTGACGGGGGCGAAACTTCGCACAAAGCCGGATAAAAGCAAAAACTCATCCCCTGAAACTCATTGTGGGTGCTTATCTTAAGCATCTCCTGTTGGAAATTGGAGCAGGCTACCACCACGATCTTCTTCATCGCGTAATTCCTTCCGAGAGCGGGTACTCGCCCCATCTATGCACGGCCTCGGAAATCGCCTTCAAAACCTCATCGGAAACCTGGAAAGGGATTTCGCCGTGGTTATCCGACAGAACAAACCCTCCACCCTTTGCCCCCTGCTCGATCGCTCTTCTGACAGTCTCTTCGGCTTTTTTTCGATCCCAGGATATCATCTCAACACCGTTCAAATTGCCTATAAGCGAGAGTTTCAGACCCGAAGCTTTCTCCTTCAGTTTCGGTATGTTCTCCAGAGCGCTGAAGCCAATCGCAACGGTTCCGGTTGCCGGGAGCAAATCCAGAATATCCATACAAAGACCTGAAGCGAAATGCATCGCCACGAGTGCCTTTATTCTGGAGATAACTTCCTTCGCGATCTGGTATCCAGTAGCTTTGAAAGTTTCAACGTCCGTTATGCTGGGCGAGGAAAGAGGATCGAAATAACAGATCGCGGTCGCTCCGGCCTCTATCTGAGCGTTTGCCCACCTCACACTGAACTCCTTGTTGAATCTCATCAGTCTGTCGAAAAAGGCCCTATCATCGTAAAGGATATCCAGGTATCTCTCGAAGCCCATCTGCATCACCGGCAGCGAAAAGGGCGAAATGACAACACCTAAGACCGGAACACCACCCCTTCCATCCTCCTTGAGAGCGTTTATCGCCTTCAACACACTCTGTAGAGGGCGGACCGTTCTCGGATCAGGCATCGCCAATCTTTCAATATCTTCGACTTTCTTTATGATCGGCTCCCCTGCATTTGGAGGTCCATCCTCGCTGTAAACTACATCGCCGCCAAGCGCCTCTATCTCTCTCCCGGCGTAGAAGAAGGGAAAATAACAATCGTTGTCGTACTTTCTTCGCAGTAAGATCTGACCCCTGACAACATTCTCCGCGCTGGAAAAATACTCACGTATGGTCATGCCAAGTTCCTTCGCGCCGTGCATAGTCAGAAGCAAGAATAGCGGTACCCTGTCGGGTTCCTGAAAGCTGAGGGATTTTAGGACTCTCTCCATCGAAGTTATTTCGCTCATCTCGAATCTCCCGTGATCTCGTTTATTATATCGATAGCTTCGGCTGCCGTCTTTCCGTATCTATCGGCTTTAACTCTTCTCCAGAGTGTTTCGTCGGCGTTGAAAGGCGCACCTCCGACGACCACCCTTGTTTGAAATCCCCTTCCTTTGAGCTCTGTGATGAAGCTCTCGATCTTCAGGGCAGAGTGGAGCATCAAAACAGAGATTAGAAGAATCTCCACGTCGTATTTTTTAACGGCGCCAAGTAGCTCTTCATTGCTTGAAAGCGATCCCAGATCCACTATTTCATAGCCTGAAGATCTCAGGAAACTCCTCACTATCCTCTTCCCGAGAGTGTGTCGATCGTACAGAGTCACAATCGCGATTCGTGCGCTGTCGTCTTTCTTATGCTCCCTATCGCGGGCGAACTCATCCAAAAGACGTTCGGAGATCTTGCCCGAGATATAGACCTGCGAAAGCGAGGCGCTCCCGTCTGCCCAGGACCGGCCGATCCTATCCAGCGCATCTACCAGGAAACTGTCAACAGCCACCTGTAAACCGTGTTCTGACACGATCAGGCCGAACTGCTCTCTGACTCTGGAATAACTGGCTGAAAGAAACGCTAATTCCAGATCGCTCGAAGTTATATCCACCTCAACCACTCCTGTGAAAAGAGAACTCTCTCGTTTATGCTCCATTTTACACAAAAAACATGCAAAACAGTGCCACCGACTCTACAATTCCGGACAGTTGACCGTTTTTTTGGTAGAGCGATCCGTGCTATACTTTTTCGAGAACGTTTCAATCGGGGGGCGCACTGAATGCAACTTTTCAACTCAAGGCTTCTCAGAGAGAGGATGCAAAGATTCTCCTTTCCCGCCGGCGGGGAGTTTAAGAAAAAGATAAATGTGATAGCCAAGTGGCAAAAGTCTTTGAGAGATAGCGACTTGAGTAAAACAAAAGAGATTTCGATACAGGGCCTGTTTCTCTCTAAATTCTTCGGCGAGGTACTCGGCTACACAACGCAGGCCGATGGAAAGAAGGAATGGAACCTGACGCAACACCCGGGCAACGACATAGACGCCAGGATTCCCGATGGTTCTCTGGGTTTCTACTCGAGCGATAAGAGTACAACGAAAGCCGTAATAGAGCTGAAAGACGCCATGACTTCTCTGGACAGGAGACAGTCTGCCCGGAGAGAGAACTTCACTCCCATCGAACAGTCTTACCTTTACGCTACCAAGTACGACGGCTGCAACTGGATAATAGTATCCAACATACGCGAAATAAGGCTCTACAACAAATCGAAAACCCAGAGCTACTACGAAAGTTTCAACGTTCTCCAGCTCGAAGAAGACGAGCAATTCAAGCGCTTCTATTTCCTCATGTCGAAGGATAATCTGCTCGGAGACGGTGCGTTATCACCTTTGGACGAGCTTTTGCAGACAAGCGAGGCGCAGGAAAAGAGCATAAGCGGGGATTTCTACAGCGCTTACAGGGAGCTCCGTCTGAAGCTATTCAAGCATCTCAGGGAGAACAACGTCGGATACGACAGTTCTATTCTTCTTGAAAAGGCCCAGAAATTACTCGATCGGGTCGTCTTCATTCTCTTCTGCGAGGACAAAGGACTTCTACCCAGGGAGATACTCAAAAGGGCCTTCGAGCGAGGGGTCTCCTCCTTCCTGGACTCCGACCAGAGAGTCTGGCTCGAAATGAAGGGTCTTTTCAAGGCCATAGACAGAGGAAACGACAAAGTGTCGCCGCCGATCAACGGCTACGACGGGGGACTCTTCGCTTATGACGGCCTGCTCGATTCGCTGCGTATAGGCGACGCGATCTGGAAAGAAATAGTGGAACTGGCCGGGTACGACTTCGAAAGCGATCTTAACGTCAACATACTGGGACACATCTTCGAGCAATCGATCTCCGATCTTGAACAGTTACGAAGCGAATTCGACGGGCTGGAACTCCATACGAGCAGGGCGAACCGCAAGAAACAGGGGATCTTCTACACTCCTGAAAACATAACTCACTACATCGTGGAAAACACTCTGGGAAGATATCTGGAAGAACACCCCGATAGATTACCCGTCATACGGATACTCGACCCCGCCTGTGGCAGCGGCGCCTTCCTCAACCAGGCGCATACCTATCTTCAGAAGGCCTGGAAGAGCGCCTACGAACAGGGGGAAATCAAAAGCAAGGATGCCAGGTATGGAACTCTCTTCGATTACAACCCGGCGGAAAACGACAGAACGATTCTCCTCAACAACCTGTACGGTGTAGATCTGAACGAGGAGAGCGTCGAGATCACCAAACTTTCACTCTGGTTGAAGACTGCCAGAAGTGATGAGCCGCTGGAAAATCTTGACAGAAACGTTCGTTGTGGTGACTCGCTCGTCCAATCGAGAGAAATAGCCGGCGAGAAGGCTTTCGAGTATCGCAAAGAGTTCGGAAAAGTCTTCGAAGAAGGTGGGTTCGATATAGTGATAGGCAACCCCCCTTACGTCAGGCAGGAACTCCTTTCACCGGAACTGAAGGAATACTGCTCCCTCAATTTCGAAACCTACAGCGGCGTGGCCGATCTCTACGTCTATTTCATTGAGAAGGGTCTGGCGCTTCTTCGCGAGGGCGGTTATCTGAGCTTCATAGTATCCAACAAATTTCTCAGGGCCAATTACGGAAAAAAGCTGACAGGATATATACAGAAGAACTACACGCTTGTGGAACTGATGGATTTCGGAGACCTGCAGGTCTTCGAAGATGCAACGACCTATCCCTGCATAATAACTATAAAGAAAACCATTCCCGAAGGACCGATGACTTTCAAGTACCTGAGATTGGAAACCCTCGAAGTAGCCGATCTAAGAGCGGAACTCGAAGAGAAGGGCTACGAAGTCACTATAACGCCCGATTCCGGCGGTTGGTCGCTCGAAAACCGGAGATCCAGAAACCTGCTGGAGAGGATAAAAGAACTCGGAGTTCCTCTGGGCGAGTATGTGGGTGAAAATGCTTTCTATGGCATAAAAACTGGGCTGAGCGAGGCTTTCGTTATAGACGGACAAAAGCGGAAGGAACTGATCGAGAAAGACAGTAAATCGGCGGAGATAATCAAACCTCACATAACTGGCAGAGAGGTCAGACGCTACTCAATCGACTGGGAAGGGAAGTATTTGATATTTTCAAGGAGAGGAATAGATATAACTCGATACCAGGCGATAAATGAATATCTCGAATACTACCGAGAGAGGCTTGAGCCGAAGAAAGAAAATTCCCAGAAGATCGGTAGGAAACCAGGTAATTATGCATGGTATGAGATTCAAGATTCGGTTGAATACTACGAAGCCTTCGAACGGCCGAAGATCAGTTACCAGAAATTCCAGGTGTCTCCGGCCTTCGCCATAGATGCCAGGGGCGAATTCCTGACCAACGATGCGGTATGGAACATCGGAATGGAAGATTACGTCCTGCTCGCCACTCTGAACAGCATTCTGGGTTGGTACTTGATCTCGCGCCATTGCACGGAGATTCAGAACGGCTACCAGCTCATCTGGACTTACCTGAAAAACGTTACGGTGGTCGTTCCGGACAGCCCGACCGGAAAATCGATAGAGGCGAAAACGAAGGAACTGATAGATCTGAAGTCAGATCTTTCCGGCAGACTCTCGAGTTGCATGGAATTGATCTCCACAGAGTACGGGCTCAAAAAAACCGGCAAAAACCTGCAACAGTTCTATCGCCTGGGCTGGAACCAGTTCGTGTGGGAGCTCGAAAAACAGAAAGCCAGACTGACACTGGGGCAGAAAGAAGAGCTCAACGGCTGGTTCAGGAAGAAGCGCGAAGAACTGAACGAACTCGAAGAGAAGATAGAACTGCTGGATCGGGAGATAAACCTTGCAATTTATGAACTATACCGGTTGAACAGGGAGGACATTGACCTTGTAGAATCTTCTGTAAAGCAGCACTGATAACCGATTGCGAGAAAATTGAAGCCCTGGATTCGCACAGATCGCCAAAGCCTTCAATAAAGCCATTCTCACCACAAACGGATTTTCCGGAAACGGAAAAACCGGCTCCGGAAAACCCGTCACTACTAAATAATGATATAACTAATAGATACTTCGTATCGTGCAGGCACGATTCAAATTCATCCTGTACAGTCTGCCCTGAAACGCTCCTGCTAAGAACCGTTCATGGTTGTGCAGGGACGGCTCTTAACGCTCTATCAAAAAACCGGTGTTTGCTAGAACAGCCTCCATACGAGCTTTTCGTTCATCTCTATCACATTGTCCGTCAAAGGATCTCCCGGGTATATTATTACAGTTCCATCGCCCACTGGATACTCTCCGGCTTCTCCCTCGAGCGTGGAGATTCCATCGAAGGAAATTCCTTCTACCGACACGATCTCGCCGGACTGAACCCCGCCAAAAGTCACGGGAAGGCCCAGATCCGCGAGAAACTTGTTGTACGTGTCTATGATATCCTGGCCCACGGTCTCACCTGTACCGGTTATTATTAGCGTGCCGCCCTTCCGCACGAAATCGGCGATGATACCGGCCTGAGCAGACATGAGCATTTTGAGCCTTTCGAAGGATCCGCCCGTCCCCGGAAGCGGCATTATCAAGACATTTATATTGTCCAGTTCTCCAGTCTTGAGAAGCCTTTCGACGGTCGAGTATTTGTGGCCGAATTCCTGGAGTGTCGTCGATAGCTTTTCTCGCCTGTCCATGGCGTAATTCACGTGGCTCCTGTCCAGGAGAACGTTGAGCGAGGTCGCCTCTCTCAACTTGAGAGATACGCTCGAATAAGGCACGCTATCAAGGTAGAAATCTATCCTTTCGTCACCGTTTCCGGTCGTGTGCGGGAGAGTGACCTCCCTGGACTCGTAGGCCGTCAGCAAATAGCTCTCCTGAAGGATCACGCCGTGAAGATTGCGCAGTTCTAGAGTGGTCGAGGCCTCCTGCGAGGAGGTGTTCGAGATCTGGAAGGAAAGGATCACTTCCTCTCCCGGCTTGACGTTCGAGGGATGAACGGCCGGATTGTAAAGGTGAACGGGATCGCTTCTCTGAACCCAGATGGGCGAGGAAACCACTTCTTCACCGTCCCTGGCCTTCGCGTACACGAAGAAGTATTCATAACCGGTCTCTATATCCAGCCGGAGCTCCATCTCGAAGAGCGAATCGTTCACGTCGAAATGAGCGAGAAGACCCGTTCGCGAGTAGATCTCGACAAATTCCAGATCGTCCCCGGTTTCATCTTTTATCGAGACTTTGAGGTTGATCTCCTCCAGATCGTGAAGGATATCGCCCATGAAGCCGCTGTCAGCCGAGAAGGAGAGAAGGATATCTCTGTCCTCGCTGGCGTATACTCTGCGCTCGCTGAAGGCTTTGAGGATCTCCTCTTGGGTAAGACCGGAAGCGTAAACGACGGCTCTTGAATCGTTCGCGCCGCCCCAGTTGGGCTTATGGTTATCCTGTCCGAGGGTGGCGCCGAGATGCCAGCCTTTTAGCAGGGCCAGCCGGTAAGCCTGGAACATCTCTTGCGAGATCGTCTCGTTTTGCCACCAGTTACCGTTTCCGACCTCTATCAGATTCACATAAAGATCGGCCTGAGGAACGTAATGGAACTGCTTGAAATTATCTCCAAACATCGTGATAGGGTGATTGAACTGTCCCACGGCCTTCCTTTCGATAATCCAGTCGTACAGCTGCCGCAGGTCCGATTGGACTCTGTCGGTCCAGTCTTGCGTTCCGTAAACGTTTATATGGCCCGTTCCGGTCGCCGTCCATTCGAAACCGGCAAAGGCTAGAAAAGACCCCGTAGTAGCTTTCTGCGCCGCTTCGATCGTGGCGGTCAGCTTGTCCCTTCCGTCGGGAAGAGTCTGAACGAAGTAATAACCGTGATCGGTAACTGCCAGAAAGTCGAGTCCGGGAACTTTTGAGCCGAATTCGTAGGCCTCTTCGGGCGTACCCGTGCCGTCGGAATAAGATGTATGCGAATGCGGATTGCCGTAAAACGGCTTTAAATCGTTCGCGACGACCGCGTACGCAAGAAGTGCGAATAAAACTACAATTACTAACCTTCTCATCGAATCACCCTTTCATTCAATGTTTTGAAACGTCAATTAGCTTTTTCCCGTTTTCTTATTCTAGCTTTTCTGAACCAGAAGAAGTACAGCGCCAATATATACGCAGCCAGACCCAGCAGGAAGTACAGATAGTATATTGGTTTGCCTTCTCTGTAACCGAGTATCGGAATGTTCAAAAGTACTAGCATCGGGATCCCGAGAAAAAGCGCCAGTCCACTCCCGAAGACCATATCCTCTGCCGTACCCGTTTCGAACGTGGGATCGACCTCTCTCAAAAGAGCCATACCGGTCGATAGGGTTCCGGTATGCATTCCAAAAAAGGTCACTATGTGTTCCAGAGGGGCTTTTTCGTATATTCTCTTACCGAACCATATAGAATAGCCGGCGATGAAGAACCCCCCGATGGTTGTGAGAATTATTATCGGCCAGATATAGTGTTGAATTACCGAGAAAGAGATTCCAGCAATCGAAGCCGCAACCATGAAATCGAATACACCACCGCCGATTCTCTGAAGCAGAAAATCGTTCATATACTCGATTTCGTACTTTTCAGACTTTCGGGATCTTTCGTATATCGCCCTGAAGGCCATCGCAAATAGAACCCCTATGACAAAATGGAAACCCCACAAAACCTGGGCGAAAGTCTCTCCGAAAGTACCTAACCCTCCTATCAGGCTGGTGAACCACTTCAAGAAAAGGTACGTGGCCAGATAGACGATGCCAACCGCCAGAATCTGGATCGTAAAGCCGTCGATATCGGAGAACTCGAAGTCCCTTATCGTCGCCTCGATCCTTTTCCTCACGGTTGGTCTTTCGATCTGGATGCCTATCTGTTTCTTTCTGTAAACCATCGTGTTGAGCATCACGATACCACCGAAGGCCGACCAGAGAAAACCGAGAGTGGCCACGCTCAACCCAACCGCACCACCGCCGGTGAAACCGAGAGCCTCCCACTGACTGCCGAGAGAATAAGCCTGTCCGGGACCCTGAGCAAAACCGAGAGCCAGCAGCAGACCGAAAGGTGGGAAGAGATCTTTGAAGAAAAGCCCCACCAGTGCTATACCGATTATGAATCCAACGAAACCCTGAAGGGCATACGATATGCTTATCAAAAAGCCGGTGTTGACGGACGACTTTGCCGTCGAACGCCTGGTCTTCTTCAGCGCGATGGCGATGAAACCGACGGCCATCAGGTGATAAACGAGATTTCCAAGACGGTCGTAAGAAAAAGGTATCAGTTTCAGAACCTCCGGTCCCAGGAGAATTCCCAGAAAGCCCGCTATAACCGAATTCGGAATAAGAATCTTGCTCAGAGGCGTGAGAATCCTTTTGAGGACAGAAGCAACTCCCAGCAGGATAGACAGGTAAGCAAAATCCAGTACGACGGTCCAATCCTGATCCATATAATCACCTTCTTTTTTCGGAACAAAGCTATTTTATCAAATTGTCTTCAAGTTAATTCCCCTCTTCTTTGTTAGAATTGACTTGACAAAAAAGGAGGAAATTTGCAATGACATTTACACCGCTGGGTGGCGGCAGGGAGATAGGGGCAAACTCTTACCTCTTGAGCCTTAACGGGAAGAAGATACTTATCGACGCGGGGAGGCACCCTGTGAAAGAAGGCTACGACTCGCTGCCCGAACTCGACACAATAGACGATATCGATGTTATAATCATCTCTCATTCCCACTACGATCATATATCTTCATTGCCGTATATCTCTACCATATGGCCCAAAGCTCCCGTCCTTATGGCCCAGGAGAACAAGGGGCTGGCCCTGAGGATTCTTCAGAACTCCGTAGAAGTGATGAAAAAGAAAAACGAGAAAGACGGCGAGCAGCCCGTTCTCTACAACCACGGGGAGGTCAACGAACTCAAACGCCGCATCTACCCCATGGAGTATTTCCAGAGATACACGATTGACGACACCATAGAAGTAGCGCTCTACCCGGCCGGTCACGTCATGGGAGCCGCTTCGATATACCTCGAACACAACGGGCACAGGATACTGTACTCGGGCGACTTTTCCCTCTCACAGCAGCTGACTATACCGCCGGCCCAGCCGCCGCTTAAGGTCGAAACTCTAATATCGGAAGGTACCTATGGCTCGAAGGAAAACCAGCTAATCACACGTTTCAGCGAAATCGAGAGACTGAGCAAGTCAGTTAAGAGGGTACTCGAAAACAAAGGTCGGGTTCTTCTTCCCGTCTTCGCGCTGGGCAGGGGCCAGGAAACGATCTACATGCTCATGGGGCTCATGGAAAGAGGAAAGATCCCGACCGTGCCGATCTACACCAACGGAATGGTGGCCTCGATCAGCAACCTGTACATGAGCAACTACGAAAGAATCAGCGACAAAGACAGGAAATGGTTCATGCAAAACTTCCAGAAAATGGTCACCGTGGCGCCGAAGAACATAGAAAGACTCCTCTTCTCGAACGAACCGGCGATCTTCGTCTTCTCGGCCGGGATGTTAGTGGAAGAGACCCTGTCCTACATATTCGCCAGAGAAATGCTCCAGAGCGAGCACGACGGTATCTTCTTCATGGGTTACCAGAGCCCTGAATCCGACGGCTACAGAGTGCTGCAGGCTCACAAGGGCGGCGAGAAACAGATAACCCTTGGAGAGGAAACCATAGATATGAAATGCAAAAACATAGATATATTCAACTTCTCCGGTCATGCCGATTACCAGGAGCTTCTAGAATTACCGAGAAGACTCGAACCTGAGAAATTAATCTACGTACACGGTGATGAGGCCGCGCTCGAAAACCTCGCGGAAGAACTCCAGTATGAATTCCAGATAGAGATACCGGCAAACCTTCAAACTGTGGAGCTCTAGATTGCTTGACAAGGTCTAGGGGTGATGTTATCATAGTTTACGGTTGCCGGGGTGGCGAAACTGGCAGACGCAACGGACTTAAAATCCGTTGGGGCGAGGGCTCCGTGTGGGTTCGATTCCCATCCCCGGCACCATGCAAGCAGAAAAGCAGGTCATTCACATAAAAGTGATTTTGACATACGGTGCGGGGTGGAGCAGTCTGGCAGCTCGTTGGGCTCATAACCCAAAGGTCACAGGTTCAAATCCTGTCCCCGCTACCATTATCAGGCGGTGTAGCTCAGCTGGCTAGAGCATGCGGTTCATACCCGCAGAGTCGTCAGTTCGATTCTGACCGCCGCCACCAGTAATGTTAGTACAATTGTTACTGAACAAAACGAAAAAAGACCCCGGAATAACCGGGGCTTTTTCTTTGTTAATTATATCTAGATCCAGTTCAGGAACACCCTGTACGGGATCTCGTTCCGTTCTTTCTGAGGAGGAAAGACCGGGATCCTTACTAGGAACTTGTCAGATGACGCGAAGGGGTTGTCATCGCGCGAATGCTCATGCACTGTCATCCCGTGAAGCCTGCCCTGAAATGATCCTATTCAGGATTACTAAACGGGATCTCATCTCTTCAGTCTCTCCCTCTCTCTTCCTCTCGCTCTTCTCATTTTACGGTCAGCGTCAGGAACGTCTTCTCGCAGAGAAGGCTTTCTTTATTTCGTATAACCAGAGTATGGCGCTTCCCAGCGCGATCGAGATGACCAGATCGATCAATCCCAGGTGCTGTGTCGAGAAGAGTCTCTGCATAAATGGAACGTAGATGACGCTAAGTTGCAGCAGAAAGCTTCCGGCCACGGCAAGCACGAGGAATTTGTTGGTACGTAGGCTCGTCCTGAAGACGGATTTCTTTCTCGATCTGATCGCCATCACTAGGAAGAGCTGGGAGAAGACCAGCGTCGAGAAGATCATCGTTCTCCATGGGCCGTTGCTATCGCCGAGCCAGTATATGTAGCCTATACCAAGCGAGAAGACCGCCAGAATGAGACCTATCAGCGTCACCATCCAGCCTCCGTTGGCGAAGACGTGCTGTTGCGAGGGGTTGGGAGGCCGCTTCATTATGTCGTCTTCGGGAGGTTCCACCGCCAGCGCCAGCGCAGGAAGCCCGTCGGTTATAATGTTTATCCACAGTATCTGGAGTGGCGCGAGTGGCAGCGATATGCCCATGAATGGACCGAGTAGCATTACCCAGATCTCGCCGAAGTTCGAAGCCAGTATGTATCTTATGAACTTCTGTATGTTGTCGTAGATAGTCCTTCCCTCGCGTACGGCCGAGACGATAGTGGTGAAGTTGTCGTCTGTCAGCACCATGTCGGCTACTTCTTTGGTCACATCCGTTCCGGTTATACCCATCGCCACGCCTATATCGGCCTGCTTGAGGGCCGGCGCGTCGTTCACGCCGTCGCCGGTCATGGCCACTATGTTGCCCTGTCTCTGGAGCGAACCGACTATCTTCAATTTGTGTTCCGGGGCGACCCTCGCGTACACTGAAGTTGAGAACGTGACCCTGTCGAGTTCGTCGTTGGAGAGGAGCTCTATATCACGGCCGGTCTTGACCTGGGATCTGTCGTCTATCATCGTAAGACTGGCGGCGATGTATCCGGCCGTCAGGGGATGGTCGCCGGTGATCATTATAGTTCGTATCCCTGCCTCTTTGGCGGTTACGATCGATTCTTTGACACCCTCTCTCGCCGGGTCCATCATACCGAACATCCCTATGAAGATCAGATCTCTCTCCTCCACGGTTTTCTGCCCGACTTCGCTCTCTTCGACCGGCCTGAAGGCTATGCCGAGTACGCGCATGCCGTTGGAGGCCATCGAGTTGTTGGTCTCCACGATTCTACCCTTCCACTCTTCGTCTAGCGGGTGTATCTCGTCGCCTTCCAGGACTCTATCGCACACTTCCATGAGCGAATCTACGGCCCCCTTGGTGAAGGCGACGTATTTCTCTATTCCATGTTCTCGTAAGTGTTCGGGAACATCTGCAGCGACAGCACCGGCCGGATCTGATTCGATGGCGTGTATCGTAGTCATCCTCTTTCTTTCGGAGTCGAAAGGCTTTTCGAGAACTCTGGGCATCGCCCGTTCGAGATCGCTCTTTTCCATTCCGACCCTGTAGGCCGCATAGACCAGCGCGCCTTCCGTCGGGTCGCCTATCATATCCACCTGTTGTCTTTTGTGAACCGGTGGCTTTATGGTGGCGTCGTTGCAGAGCGCCCCTCCGGTTAGCATTATCTCCAGCGCTCTGTTATCATCCTCCGGGAGCGCATCGGGATCTGGTTCGTCTTCCTTTCCAAAATCGAGTCTTTGCCCGGCCATCTCCAGGAGGGTTACGCGCATCCTGTTCTCGGTTATCGTTCCGGTTTTATCCGAGCATATCACCGTTACTGAGCCGAGGGTTTCGACGGCCATGAGCTTGCGTATTAGAGCATTTTTCTTGAGCATCCGCTGGGCGCCCAGGGCAAGCGCTATCGTAACTACTGTCGGAAGTCCTTCCGGAACGGCGGCTACGGCGAACGATACGGCTGTCAGGAACATAAGCTCGAGCTCTTCTCCCCTGAGAAGCCCCATCACGAAGATGACGGCGACGATGCCCATCGCCAGAAGCGCCAGAACCCTGCCGAGCTGGTCGAGGTTTTTCTGGAGCGGCGTCTGGCCTTCGCGGGTATCCTGTATCATAGTGGCGATTCGACCGATCTCCGTGCTCATACCGGTCGCCGTTACGATTCCCGTACCCCTGCCGTAAGTGACAACGGTGCTCGAGTAGGCCATATTCTTCCTGTCGCCCAGCGCCGGGTTCTTATCCTCTATTATCTCGCTGTGTTTATCTACCGCTTCCGATTCGCCCGTCAGGGCCGATTCCTGTATTTTGAGGTTACTGGTTTCGATGAGGCGCATATCGGCGGGAACTATGTTGCCAGCCTCCAGGATCACTATATCACCCGGGACGACTTCGACCGCGCTTATCTCGACCGTTTTGCCCTCGCGTCTCACCTTCACTTTCGGAACGGAAAGCTTTTTCAGGGCGGCCATGGCCTTTTCAGCCCTGTACTCCTGGGAGAAGCCGAGTATAGTGTTGAGCGCAACTATCGCCAGTATAACTATCGTGTCCCGGACCTCGCCGATGAAGGCCGTTATAACGGCCGCGGCGATCAGTATTATGATCATCACCGATGATAACTGGGTGAGAAGTATCTTCCACGGGCTTCTCTTGTTTTTCTCGCTCAGTTCGTTCCTGCCGAATTTTACGAGTCTCTCCCTGACCTCTACAGAAGAGAGCCCCTCTTCTCTGGAGTTCAGCCTCCGTATCGCTTCTTTTTTCTCGAACTGGTACATATTTTCCATATATATGGCCTCCCGCGCACATTCCCTTTGGTACAAGTTTATCACTTCATGACAGCGAGAGATCTCTGTCCAGAAGGGCCTTTGCCCTTCTCATGAGCACTGGCCATAACGCTACCGTTCCGGCGACGCATATTGCGGCTATCATGAGAGCCATCACCCAGCCGGACAGGGTGTTTCTCAACAGATAGGTCAGGTAACCCAGGCCGCCGACGAAACCGAAGACCACCGGTATCGAGAGGGCGACGTTCAGGTTCTGCTTCATGGCCTTCTGGGGGTTGTCCCAGTGCAGGTATGGCCTCACCACATCGATCAGCATCTGTATCATGTTCAGGAAAGTTACCGCCAGAGCGCCTATGGCGAAGATCAGAAGTCCCTCCAGCAATGAGATTTTCATTATTATTCCCAGTGCGATCGCGGCCGAAAGCGGTCCTATCATACTGAGTGTTTCGACGTGGATGAACTTCGCTTTCATTATCTCAGAAACACCAACCGGCAGGGTTTTCAACTCTTCGATCAACTTGCCTTCGCGACTGAATATGGACGTTGCCAGTCCGTTTATTCCACCGGCCAGCGTTGCTACCAGGATACCCATCGGAAGGAATATCTCCCTGTAATTCTCGAGAATTTTTATCATCTGTCCCAGCTCGTCGGTCTGGCCAGCCACGGCCGCTATCACCAGGATTATCGGAAAGATGACCACGTTGCCGAAGCCGTTGAAAGTGAAGGCAGGGACTTTTAGAAAGTACCACCATTCACGCCTGAGCAGCGCACCGAAGGGGGTCGATTGCGCTCCCATGAGCCCCGCGATCTCGCCTTCGTTGAGCTTGCTCCTCCTGGCGTAGTTTTCCTGGAGACTCGAGTATATGGAGTAGTAGAACCTGTTCCCCAGCCACAGAAAGCCGCCGAGTGCCGCCAGATGGAGCCCTATGAAAGCCAGGAACCAGAGGAGCCCTTCCACGACGGGTCTCGTGAGCGCCCTCATAACGAGTATGGTTGGCGGATATACGCCGGCCGTCTTGTTGAGTAAGGCGTCTTTGTCGGAGAACATGCGGGCGAAATCTTCCGGGCTCATGTTTGGGTCCATCCGACTGCTCACGAAGACGAAGGCCAGCGCCGCGACGACGACGCCCACACTCACGAAATAGACTAGCGAATCCCTGTGCCTGTTGAATCTGAGAACACGCGACAGCGGCAGTATTATTATCGCGCTCACCAGTAGCGGCAACACCTGACTGAGCAGAAAGGCGACTATCATGAAGGGCCAGTACATGAATCCCGCGCCGCTCCTGATACCGAAGTAGATATACGGCGGGAGCACGATCACCAGGGAAATTATCATCAAGTCCAGCAGAACGACGAAGAATTTGGCCAGCAAGACCTCGGTCGATTTCAGCGGCAACGACACGAGGACGCGCATATCCTCCCCGAAGAAGAAGATGCTGACCATGAGGAAGACTCCAAATACGAGACCGAAAAGGTTGGCCATGATGAAGGGATTGGCCAGAAAGAGCTCTATAATTCCGGCCGCTTCGTACTGGGTGTACATAGTGTCCATAAGCATGCCGTAGAGAGGACCCAGCATGACGACCATGAGCACTATCACTCCGGCTATGAGCGCAGGCTCCCAGAGGCGTTCTCTTCGCCTGAAATGGTAGATAGATCTCGGGATGTTGTAATGGGAGTTAATTAGCGTCCAGGTAAGAGAAATCACCATTTTCAGTCTCACTACCGGTCACCTCCAGGAAGAGTTGTTCAAGGCTTCCCTGCCCTCTCAGATCTCTCAGTTCCTTCACAGTTCCCACAAATTCAAGTTTTCCCTTGTTTATTATGCCTATCCGGTCGCAGATCCTTTCGGCCACTTCCATCACATGGGTCGAGAAGAACACGGTGTTTCCCGCCTTCACGTGGTTCCTCATCATCTGCTTAAGTATGAAGGCCGATTCCGGGTCGAGACCGACGATCGGCTCGTCGAGTATCCAAAGATCGGGGTTGTGAATGAGCGCGGCGATTAGTGAAAGTTTCTGGCGCATACCGTGCGAGTAAGTCGAAACCGGATCCTTGATCGCATCGGAGAGCTTGAAGTTCTGCAAGAGTCTTTCGGCCCTTTCGGCGCGTACGGACGGCGGTATTTTAAAGACGTCGCAGATGAGATTGAGGTACTGTATCCCTGTTATTTTCTCCATCACCAGAGGTTCGTCGGCCACGTAACCCATCTTCAATTTCGCCTCGACAGGCGAAGAGGCCACGTCGATGTCTTCTATCATGATCTGTCCTTCGGTAGGCTTGAGAAGTCCCACTATCATCTTTATTGTGGTGGTCTTCCCGGCGCCGTTTGGGCCGAGAAAGCCGAAGATCTCCCCGCGCTTGACGGTCATGCTGACTCCGTCAACGGCCTTCACGCTTCCGCTGTAGATTTTCGTGAGTTGCCTGATTTCGATCATCTTTTTCCTCCTTGATTTATTTCCCGTTTTCGCTCCTTACCAGAATCTGGAAAAACTCTTCCAGATCCGGAACGGAAATGGTTGCGTCGTCGATCCTGTAGAACTCCTCTATCTTCTCGTTGTTCTCCACGATAACCGAAAGCCTGTTGAGCTCTTCGGCGACAGCGAAGGCGCTCTTGCT
Source organism: Mesotoga sp. (assembly GCF_035363035.1). Classification (NCBI taxonomy): domain Bacteria; kingdom Thermotogati; phylum Thermotogota; class Thermotogae; order Kosmotogales; family Kosmotogaceae; genus Mesotoga; species Mesotoga sp. Next base: position 25,857 of record NZ_DAOSEH010000012.1, read on the forward strand.
TTCTATGTTGGCTCTCTTTTTCAGAGGCATGTGGATTATCCTGTACTTCTCCTTGATACCGTCTATCGTGCCGGCGAAGCGAATCCTTCCATTGACCATTATGAAGAATTCATCGGCTATCCGTTCGACCTCGGGTATTATATGGGAGGTGTAGAGAACGGTCTTGCCGACGATCACCTTCTCCCTTATGAACTCCAGCGTATCTTCCCTCAAAATCGGATCGAGTCCCCAGGTCGGTTCGTCCAGGATGTAGAGATCGCTGTCGGTCGAGAGCGCCAGACTTATGTATAGGGCCGTTTTCATGCCGTTGGAGAAGGTTCCGATCTTCTTGTTGAACGGCAGTTTGTAGTGATTGATCAGCTCCCTCGCATGTTTCCCGTCGAGGCTGCCCGAAATTTTCGAGGCCAGCCTCAGGGCCTTCTCCACGTTGAGATTTTCATAGAAGCTCTTCTCCTCGGGGACGAAAGAGATCCTATCTCTGATCTGGTCAACGCCGTTTCCGAAAATCTCCACACTTCCTGAATAATCGATGAAGCCGAGGACCGATTTCAGCACGGTCGTCTTGCCGGCCCCGTTTGGACCGAGAAGCGCGTAAATGTGCTGGCTTTCCATCTCGAGAGACACACCCCTGACGGCCTGGACCTCTCCTGGATAGGTCTTTTTCAGGTTGCTTATCTTGAGTGTCAGCTCTGGTATTTCCATATATTTTCAATCACCTCCAGGAGTTTATCCAGAGAGATGCCCGACTTCTTCAGACGAAGTATTGGCTCTTTAAGCTCCTCGGAAAGAGTATCGAACATGGAATCTCTCACTTTTTCTCCATCACTGACTACTATATACCCCAGACCCTGTCTCGCCATAATGGTCCCCTCCATTTCCAGTTCTCTGTAAGCCCTGGCGACCGTGTTGGGGTTGACCCTTATCTGGGATGCCATCTCTCTTATCGAGGGAAGAGTGTCTCCCTCTTTCAATTTTCCTTTGATGATCTCTTCTCTGACACCCCTCTTGATCTGGTCATAGATTGGCACGGGAGATCTCATGTCGATATCTAGCCACACATTATCACCTTCAATCTCCAGATGCGAGCTAAGAAACGTTCTGCGTCCTTCTCATTTCCGTTCAGCTTCCCGCTTTATCCATTCCTCCAGAAGATCTATCAGCTCCACGGCTACGTATCCCGGTCTATCGTATTCTTCAACACTCTTAATCGTGCCGTCGGTTTCGTTGAATATGTGGTTCAGGCCCGGTAGAAGCTTCAAAGTTATGTTTGGCTTGTCTTCGAGCTTCTCGACAAAGACGTCGAAGTATTTTTTGGGGCTCTGGAAGTCTAGCTCTGCGTTCACTATCAGCACCGGCATCTCGGTCTCTTCAAGCACCGGCATGCAGAAGTATTTGTCGAAGCTGTAGTAGTAGCCGGCCGTTATACCCTGTCCGAGATCGGTCTCGGGCGGTATCTCCTGATTCAGCATCTTCGTGAAAAAATCTTTTACCTGTGCCTTTTGTTCTTCGGTCAGCTGATCGCCTACCAGGTCGAGGTTCTGATCGAGGCTTATCTGGGCCAGTTTCATAGGTGAACCGGCAAGCAGAATCATTCCGTCGACGCCGGCCTCCCGAGCAATCCAGGGCGCCACCATTCCGCCCATCGAATGTCCTGCCAGATAAATGGAGCTGAACTGGGGAATTCCCTTCATCTGACCGATTATCGTAAGTGCGTCTTCTATATACTCCGCGTCGGCGTTTATTCCGATTTCGGCCGCCTGCTGGGGATACACATAGTACTTCTTGGGGTATCTCAGGGTGGCTATTCCCCTCGAGGCGAGACCGGCCGCGAGATCCCTGTAGGGCTTGTTCGGGCCGAGAGTGCCGTCGATGTCGTGTGTTCCCGAGCCCTGAAGGATTATCACGAGCGGATAAGATTCCAGACCGTTGGGAACCATGAGTTTGGCGGGCAGATAATAGGGGTCTTTGCCCACGGTTATATTCTGCTCGGTGTAGTCGGCCGGGTTCACATACTCGGGCAGGGCCCTCTCTTCAGGGACTTCGACGGGCTGCGTTTCGGTCTTTTTGTAGCTCGAAGGCCTCACGAAGAAACCGGCGACTTTTCCCTCGGTGTTCAACGTCACTATGAAATCGAAGATACCGGCCTTGAATTCGGTGGCGAAAACATAGACCATATACTCGCCCTGCTGGACCTGTTGAACATCCAGCGTGGCTATCGGCCTGCCGAGCTGGACATCGAGCTGGGTCTTCAGGTTTTTCAGCACCGTGACGGGCTGGGCCTTCTTCATCGTCTCGTCCTGCATCTGGTAGATCTCTTCGAACCTGCCTTCGTAAAGGCCGTTGATATACTGGCTTGCGATATCTACCGAAGCCACGGCCAGTACGGAAAAGAGAATCACAAGCAATAAAACCAGTTTCCTCTGCATACTTCAAAACCTCCCGTATGAAATCGATCGAAAAGTTGATCGTCTATCTTTCTATATTTATCCCCCGTCGCCGCATTAAGTATCGCAAGAGAGGGGTCTATCCGGTCCAGTATCATCACAATTCTTTCTTTTTAAAGACCATGTAATCTACGGCCGTCAGTACGATCGTCACTGCCAGAAGCGCCACCAGGTAGATCCAGTCTATCGTTCCGTTCTGAATGACCGTCGTTGCCAGAATGAACGGGTAGGGGTTCAGCCATGAAATCGCTTCGATTATTCCGATTATCGGCAGTCCTATCACTATTATGATACCCATTACCACGGGTTTCACCTGGTCCCTGCTCATCACCGATATCAGCGTGAAGAGGGAGTAAAAGAAGGCGGCACCCACAAGTTGCTGGAGAAGAGCCTTCAACGTTCCCGAGAAGTTCACTCCGTAACCGGCCAGGTTCATCACGATCGGTCCGAGCAGGGACAAAACGGCAGTAACCAATAAGATCACACCAAGTCCGATCAGATACTTCGCCATAAAGACGTCTTTCCTGTTTTTTCTCGAGAGAAGGAAGTAGATAGTCTTTTTGTCGAACTCTTTGGCGAAGATTGGAAAGGCTATCAACAATACAACCAGGGGTAAGAACTGTCCGAAGTTCTTGCCCTGCCACTGACTGAGCAGATAGTAGTTATCGTCGTCGAGTTTCGTTAGGCTCGAAGTGTCGCCGATGAGTTTCTTCAGAAAGTCGGGCAATTCCTCGAGCTGTCCGGCCATCTCAGACATCATCTGGGAGGCGTACGGTCTCATCACGATCGTTGCCACAAGGGAAATTACCAGCACTGCGATGATAAGAATCACCCTGAGTTTCATTTCGTTCAGTTCCTTATAGAGCATTTTTATTCCCCCTTACGAGAAGGCTGAAGAAGACTTCGAGATCTACCTTTTCTTCTTTTGCGCCTGCTATTTTTCCGAGCTTTTCCATTGTGTTCTTATCGTCGGTCAAAACTTTGATCGCGCCCGTTTCCTTGACCACGGCCAGGTATTCATTTCTTTCCAGCTCAGTCCCGGACGGCAGGCAGAAGAGGGCGAACCTTTCGTCCAGAGCTTTCAACTCTCCGCTGTACAGTATCTCGCCTTTGTACATTATTGAGAAGACGTCGGCTATCTTTTCGATCTCCGGTATTATGTGGGAAGTGTAAAGAACGGTCTTTCCGCTCTCGGACAAACCGCTTATCATCTCCAGCACTTCGTCCCTTCTGAGGGGGTCCAGTCCCCAGGTCGGTTCGTCGAATATGAAGATATCTGCCGATTGGGCCATCGCGATCGAAAGGTACGCCGCCGTCCTCATTCCGTGAGAGAAGGAGGAGATCTTTTTACCCATCGGGAGATCGAAATGTCTCATGAGTTCTTCGGCCTTCGAGGGAAGAAAATTGTCCAGAACCATCGAGCACATTTTGATGGCCTTCCCGGGAGTGAGGTTTTCGTAGAAGCTCTTATCCTCCGGTACGAAGGATATACTGTTTCTCACTTCTTCCACGGTCTTTCCCAGAATTTTTATCTCACCGCTATACTCGACCAGACCCAGGATCGATTTCAGTGTGGTAGTCTTTCCCGCGCCGTTCGGCCCCAGGAGGGCGTTGACCTTTCCGGCAACTATCTTCAGGTCGATACCTTTGACCGCTTCAAAATTTCCATACGACTTTCTCAGGTTGCCTATTTCTATCGTTCTTGCAGACACCGGAATCACTCCCTTTTCATCTATCACATCTGTACTATATCAAATAGTACAGTTAGTTGTCAAGGGGTGGATTTTTTTCGCGTTTTCAATCTATCCAGAAGCGGTAAACATGTATAATCCGATTGTGAAGCTCTTCAAACGGTGCTTCCTCAAAAAGTGAAAAGGGGGATTCTTATGAAAAGACTTCTGGTATTTCTTCTTTTATCTCTTGCGGCAACCGTCTCTTTCGGTTGCACCGGCTTCAGATTGATCGCCAAAGACGGAACCGTGGTCACGGCCAGGACTCTCGAGTTCGATTTCGACCTGATGAGCGAGATAACGGTTGTTCCGCGCGGTACCTACATGACCGCCCTGACCACAGGCTGGCAAGGGCTCAGCTGGAACGTGAAGTACGGTTATGTCGGTATCGATGCCCTGGGGATGGATCTGTTGGAGGACGGACTCAACGAGGCCGGGCTGTCGGCCGGGACTTTCTATTTCGATCAGTATGCCGGTTATCAGGAATTGGACAAAGCGCAGAGCAGGAAGACCCTGTCGCAGTACGATCTGGTGGGCTGGATACTGGGCAATTTCGCCACCGTCGAAGAGGTGAAGGAAGCGATAAAGCAGGTCCGCGTCTATGGCTTCACGGTGGCCCACAGCGAAATCCTGAAGATGCCCCTCCACTACGCAGTTTACGACACGAAAGGCGACTGTGTGATCATAGAGTACATCGACGGTGAGCTCCATCTCCACGACAACCCTATCGGCGTTATAGCCAACAGCCCGCCTTTCGACTGGCATATCCAGAACCTCTCCAACTACGTCAATCTGAGTTCCGCGAATATCAAGAGCTCGAAGCTGGGACAGTTCGAGATAAAGGCAATAAGCGGCGGCACCGGCTTGCTGGGATTGCCTGGCGACAACACCTCTCCGAGCAGGTTCGTGAGGGCCGCCTTCTATTCTAACGGCAGCGTTAGACCTTCCAACAGCGAAGAGGCGGTTACACTAGGATGGCACATCATCAACGCGCTGGACATCCCGGAAGGACTGGTGATTAACGAAGTGCTCGGCTTTGTCGTCACCAGACATATCGCTTACTGGTCGAGCGTGAAAGATCTCACCAACAGGATCTACTACTACAGAACATACAAAGACATGAACATAAGAATGGTGGATCTCAAGAGGATCGATCTCGATTCGGGCAACATCAGATTCATCCCGATGAGCTACAAACAGCAGTATATAGATGAAACCGACCTGATCAAATAACTAGAAATGCAAACAATTATTGAGGCCGGCCGGGAGCATCACTGGGAGGAGCGAAGAGCCGTTGTTCGTTCCGACGCTGCGCGTCCAGGTTCTTCGTTGTCCTCCGAAAAGAGCATATCATCATAGGTACAAAAGTATCCCTCAGATCACTGAGGGATACTGAATTGATAAAAAGCAAATTGCCAGTACTAGACTTACTTCAGCTCAACTGTTTGGCTTATAACTCCGCCTCTTGTGGAAGAAATCGTTATGGTCGCATTTCCAGTTCCGGTAACGGTCCAGGATATCGTCTTGGATCTATCCCAGGTAGGTGAGTCGATATCTGTGAACGGTCTGTCTAGCGGAGATTCCTCCAGCTCTCCGGCGAAGAAATCGATCGTATGAGTAGCATTCTGGCCTGAAGCTAGCTTCAGATCACCTGCGAGAGTGATTCTAGCCGTTCCTTTCCTTACTATCTTGACCAGCCATGCCTGCTTCAGAGCATCGGGGAGTACGCCTATGTTGGCAACAGTCGCGGTGATCGTTCTCGTGCCATCGTCGTTTGCCTTGACGTTGACTTCCTCGAAGACGAGCTCCGGAAGAGACTTGGCAAGCATCATATTGAACCTGTTCTGAGCCTCTACTGCCAGCTCCAGGTACATTCCAGCGGGTGGGTTCGTGGAGAAGAACTTCGGATTCGTTCCCCCAACCTCTACGGCTCCGAGCGTTGGATGACTGACTATTTTCCATGGAAGGAAGATCTTGTCTTCGTATCCCTTCACATTATCCTGTACCCATAGCCAATCCCAATCGTCAACAGCGCCGTCTCCGTTGAAGTCATAAATATAATCGTAAACATTTCCCCACAACTCGTCACCGTACCATATAGCGCCCAGCTGGAAATAACCGAAGTCCGGTCCATGACCGAAGAGCGGGCTTCCAGCAAGCACTCCACCACCAAAATAAACCGCCCACAAATTCTGATAGGTCCAGAATACGTCACCGGCGTTGGCGTAGCCGGACAGGGCTTTTCCTTCGGCGTCGAACTTCGCAAAATAGGCGTTATCCGAGTAATACATAGACTCTTCTACTCTGCTGGACGACGGTGGTCTCAGATGCATCGGAACAGCGGTGTCCATACTGTTCATAGCGGTGATATTTGGATGTGTTACGAGGAACAGGAACATCGACCTTATTTCGGGTTCGGAAAGAGGATACTCTCCGGCTCCACTCTGTGTGTAGCCTCTGCCGGTAGCTTCTGTCATAGGTCTCCAGTTCTCTGGATAGTTCCTGTGAAGGTCGAGCCCGCCGGGTCCATCTTCTCCGGTTAACCCATCGCCATCAAGATCGTAACCTTCGCTTTGAGACCATGGACCGCCCTGCAAAATGTAGTTGCCTTTTCCCGCTCCCACACTCGTCATCATTCTGCCTTCGGGATCTCTCGGATCGATTATGTAATCGCCCATTCCCTCTCCGACATAAACCCTTATCTTCGTAATGAGGCCGTCACCGTCGAGATCTTTTCCGGGGTCCTCGTCGAATTTGCCGTCTCCGTCGTTGTCCTGAGGGCGAACTGTTGATCTAAGTGAGTATGGTGTCGTGAGATATAGCTGACCACCATCGGGGTTCTCGGTCGGACGGATATAATAAGTATTCTTGTCCACCAGAGCAGTTATTTCAGGATCCTTACCATATCCATCGAGCAGTGTATATGCGAAAAGCAGGGTCGCAGTTCTGGCCGTGATTTCACCGGAATGCCTGTTGCCCGACACGAACATTCCAGGTTTATCGGTATCCTTACCGGTAGCCTTGTTGGTGATAGTTATCTGGTAGATGGGGATACCCAGGAAAGATTCTCCAACTGTGTAAACATCTACCAGGTCGGGGTAATCTTCAGCCCATTTCAGGCACCAGTAAACAGTTTCTTCATACGTGAAATAATGCGCCCAATCGAAAACCCCTTCCACAAGCGGATGTGTCTCAGGGTAATCGACCGGGAAATCGCGCATCAACGCTGCCGCAGGAATTTCGTCTGCCTTTGCTGTCCAATCGAACGTAGGATAAGTCACAGCTACTGCCGACACAAGCGCAAGTACAAGGATCATGATCATCGTAAGCTTGAGTCTCATGCTAACTCACCTCCAAAAGTTGGTGTCAAAACACCTCTGCAAAGCCGACACTAGACCATCTTCTTTCAGAATTCTAAAAGTACTCTCCTTTTCTCTTTTCGATCACCTCCTTCAATGCGAGCTTCCCTCACCTCTGAAGAAGCGGGCTTTCTCTTTCACTTTTTAGCCAGTCATACTCTTTTTACAAAAGAAGCCGGATCTTTTCTCTATCTCTGGATGCTTTTTGTGGTCAGCACAGGTGTAGTATATGTTTTTGAACAGCAAAAACAAAACCCAATTAGAGCTGTTTAGAAGTTACCTAAGCAAATTAGATGCCGGTGGGCTTAATTCGCTTCACTTTTTTAAATTCATCTAACAAATGACTTCTGTTTATCAGATTAGGCATCTCGAGTTAAAAAGATGAAAATTAGACCTTGAGAACGGTTCACTATCCTACACGAAGAGCGGGAATGCCAGGGCTCATATTGGAAAGAGCGTTAAGAGACGTCCAGCGTCCGTCGTCCAGGAGCATGGATCCACCCTTGGAAAGAGCGCAAGAGCGAGCGAAGCGAACTCTCGAATGCGCTCTTTATCGTGTTTTTACCCACAACCGTTCTTAGAAAGCAGACTGACCGCCGAAGGTTACTGGTTTTGTGATGACTGAAGAATTCGCTATCTGTAAATACTGTCATTTCAAACATCTTTTGTGATAGTATCTATTTAGGCCTTGTTTCAGATTTTTTTATTTAACTGTTATCATTGTTGAATCCTTTGGAGGCCTTTTTTCGAGACAACCTGCCTATATTTTTATTGTTTCAAAAAACAAATGTGGCTTGTAAAAGCCGAGAGGAGAGTCTAATGAAAAAGATTTTGTTGTTGCTTTGTGTTTTGATAACCATTACAGGATTCATGTTTGGAAACGTAGAAACGGAGCTCTCAGCGTACCTGGATCACGAGACTATCGACAATATTATGAGGTCGTTATGGCTTTACCGGGATGGCAACTATCTGTTTGAAGGGCTTTCCGAAGAGGTTCTCACCAACTTGCTTGATGTGAAAAATCACAACGAAAGTTATACACAGCGCATGCAGCACCGGCTTGCCTGGATGTTGGATAATCCAGATTATTTTACGCCTGATTATACCCAGAAATACACTACTTTCATGAAGTACGCCACTTCCCTCTCGCCGCACAAGGCTTATGTTTTGACACAGTTCCTTGGTCTGGACAGCAATAAGGCGTATGAAGAGGTTCCACGGGTCGGGTACCTCTATATCCCCAAAGATCACGCTCCTCAGCTGGGCTTCCAGCTGGGCTGGCATTTCTTTGTCGGAAACTGTGTTGATGAAGAGGGTAATGAGTACGGTATCCAGCTTATGTTCTGGCGATATTCGCTTCTTCCGCCCGAAATGGCCAGAAATTTCGGTCTTACAGATATCGAGAATCAGATAATGGACATGCATTTCGCGATCAGCCGCGCCGGAGATAGACATTACCGGAGCAAACCGATCGTGGTCGGTGGCACAACAGGCCTTTTGGAGTTCAAATCCAACCCATTCACTTTTGCGATAGGGAACAACTCCATCACTTCCCTGCAGGAAGATGATTTTACTCCTCTCAGACTGGAGGCAAAAGGCTGGGATAAAAGCCAGGAGCACGAAGTCGAGATTGAGATAGGCATAACGATAGAACAGATGAAAGATGTGGTGCTCAACGGAAACCAGGGGGCCGTTCCCAGTGTTGGTGGCGTTGGCACGTTGTACTATTCAATCACGAATTTTAGAATGATTCCCGAAGACAGTTATCTGGTAATCGACGGGGAGAAAGTCGCTCTGGCGGAGGGGAAATTCTGGTTCGACCATCAGTGGGCGAACGGGCTTAGCCCTGCGGGAAATCCCCGGGATCTGCTTGTAAGGATGGCCAAAACCCAGGCGGCTCCCGAACCCTCCGGTTGGGACTGGTTCATGGTACAGTTTGACAATGAAACGGAAATCGGAATGTCTGCCATGCATACTCTTGAAAACACACCTTTCTATTTCCAGACGGGGATCAACCCCCCGGGAGTGATGTCAGCGGCTACAACCGGCATATTCGTCGATCAGGAAGGCAATACGATGGATCAGGATGGAGTTATGATCGTTTCCGAATGGGTGAAATCGATTAATTCGCCTTATCCAGAACTTTACTGGGTAACGGATACATGGTATCCAAACTCCTGGGAGTTCCGGTTTGAGGGAGAGGGAGTTCCCGAAAATATTAGACACTTCTTCCTTAAGCCAGTAGTTGAGGGCGGACAATCTGGATTCTTTGCTCACGGACCACAATACTCTGAAGGTGGAGTTTACGCATTGGATGCCGAGGGAAATATAATCGGAAAGGGTTTTGCCGAATCGGTATCGTATGCCGACACTGCCGAAAACGCGCTTGCCATAACCGGACTCCCGTATAATGAAGAAATCAGGCAGGCACTGGAGTCACCATCTATCTCGGATTTCGACAAATTGATCATTGGTATTTACCTCGCATGGCCGGAAAACCAGGAGAAATTGATAAAGTTGGTTTCTGATATGTAATGAAAGATGGTCGGGCACAAGAGGATTTGACGCAAGTTCAGACGACAGGTGAATAAATGCACAAAACTGGAAGGCGGGCGACTTTGGTCGTTCGCCTTCCAGTACTTATTCAAAGACATGAAAAAGAACGTATTCGAGAGGTTCCCTTCGCTCACGAGAAGGCGAGAATTCTCTAGGAGCCGTTGTGCGTTGTAGTTAAGAGCACGTGATTCTGAGTCAAGCTCAGATGACAGATTGATGTGCTCCGCGCGCGCTTTATGTCCATGCTCTGGGACGGACAACGGATGACGAAGAACGGCTTCCAACGCTCTTTCCAGGGACGGCTCTTAATTCTCTCCACGACTGATAGCTGAACTTCTCAGCATCTATTTTCGCTGCCGAGCAGTCTGATCTTTTCCTTAACGGTTTCCTTGATTTTCGGCGCCGAAAGCTGAAGGAGCTGGAGCTGGTCCTTCAGGTCCGGCCTGACGCGGAGCGTCTCTCTTATGCTTTCGGTGAAGACGGTTTTGATTCTCGTGCCGATGTTGATTTTGGAGAAGGCCGTTTTGGCGATGTATCTGAGATCTTCGTCCGACACGCCGCTCGATCCGTGAAGGACCAGCGATACGGGAGCGACTCTCGAGAGAGCGTCCACGAGGTCCAGATGAATCTTCGCTTCCTGTTTCTGCATACCATGAACGGTCCCCACGGCCACGGCGAGAGCGTCCACCCCCGTCCTTTCGCAGAACATGACGACATCCGACGGGTCTGTGAGGATTTCTCTGGCGGCCTCCCCCTCTTCGCCCTTGGCGACCCTTCCGAGCTCTGCCTCGACTGAGACTCCGAAGGCTTTGGCGACCTCTACTACGATTTTGCTGTTGGCTATGTTTTCTTCGACCGGCAGCATCGAACCGTCGTACATGACCGAGGTGAAACCGGCATGCATAGACTTGAATATCAGGTCCATACTGCTGGCGTGATCGAGATGGGCCACGACCGGAATGTCGACTTTATTAGCTACCTCTCTGATCAAAGTCGCCGCGAGTGTCGGCCCCCAGTGCTTCATGCAGGTGCCTGCCGCCATGAGTATTACAGGAGAGCGAACTTCCCGGGCGGCCTCGACTATCGCGGTCAGATCTTCGTAAAGGTGGAAGTTGAAACCCGGAACGGCGTAATTTTTTTTCTGTGCATCTTCAAGTACTTCTACAAGTGTGGCAAGTGGCATTTCTACCCCTCCTGGAATTTTATCTTTCTTTCTCTTTCTATTGTTGAGTATCTGCTTGAGTTCCTGTTGAATATCTCCATTAGTCTGGCGATGATGTTATTATCGACTTCCGTCTTTAACGGCCTCAGGTTTTCTATACACCTATCTACGGTCTGAACATCTCCAACACCGCTGGCAGCCGCGAGGGCTCCACCAAGAGCCGTCAATTCGCTCGTGGGCAGAACCAAGATCTCTCTTTCCAGAAGAGAAGCTTTGTATTTCATCAGCAGGCCGTTCAGACTCCCGCCTCCGCCACAGATAATTGGCAGCTTTTTTCCGGTTATCTTCTCGAGATTATCGACTATCAACTTGCTGGAAGAAGCGAGATAGATATACGCAGACTGGATAAGCTGCTCTCGGGTGAACGTAATGGGCATTTCGAGAATGGTGATGCCGTGCATGCCCTCCCCCACACTAAGGTCACCGTTCACGAGAAAGAGCGGTTCAAAATTCCAGATTTTGCTCTTCTCGATCTCCGAGTTCAGTTTTTCATAACTTTCTATGCTGGCCTGAAGACCGGTGAGATTCATTAAAGACTGGAGGAGTTTCCCATAATAGCGTAGGTTGCTTTCTATATAATATTGGGAATCTTCGAAGGCTACCCCGACGGTCCCGCCCGACATGAAGGGAGTATCGAAGACGAGGTTTCGATCGCCGATCTTTATAACGGCCGCAACTACCGAAGCCGAACCCATAGAATCGAAGAGAAACTCCTCTCCTCTGGCGAATACCCTGGCCGCAAAGAGGCCGGTTATGTGATCGTGTCCGGCGCTAACTATCGGGACACCGTCCTGAGTGAATCCTATAGGTCGGCCGGTATAGATCAACTCGCCCATTCTCTCAGGAGATTCTCCGATATACTCTAGCAGCGGAGAGTTCCAGCAGCGCCTGTGTATGTCTATCATGAAGGAACGGCAGGCCAGGCTCATATCCCAGGTCGGCCTTGCACCGAGCGAGTAAGCGAAATAAGAGGCCACCGGAAGCCAGTGTTCGACGACGTTGGGCGGCAGTGTTTCTCTCTGGAAGAGGATCTTGTAGATGGAGAAGGTGTATTCGTTCTCCACGCCAGTGATTCTGTAAGGGGAAAAACTATCGACGGCCGTTCTGTGTTTTTCCCAAATCGACCTTGTCGCGCTGTCGTACCACATAAGGGGATCTGAAAGCGCTTTCCCTTTATACACAGGAACAACCGTCTCGCCTATACTGGAGAAGGCTATACCGCCCAGTGAGTATTTACCAGATGCTCCGGATATGAATTTATCTACAAAAGAGTGTGTCGCCTCGAGGTCGAGATAATCCGCTCCCGCAATCCTCTTTTTTGGAGTCTCCTCGTGCATCACTTCGAGAATATTTCCGTTCGACCCCAGCACCAGGCATTTCATATTCGTCGTGCCTGTATCTATCCCCAGATACGCCTTCATAGTTCCACGTCCGAAACTACAACGTCTTTAATTACCCTCTCTACATCGGAGCGCTCAAATATGGCCGCACCATAATGCAGTGTGTTGGCCGCACCGCAGGCTGTCGCCATCTTCAGGGCCTCCCTCTTTGAGGCCAGTCTCTCCTGGCCGTAGATCAACCCGGCGAAGAAGGAATCGCCCGAGCCGACTGAAAAATCCGAAAAGACCTTCGTCGAAACGGCCCGAAATTTTTCGGTGTCTGAAAGCCATACGCTTCCATGCTTCCCGTTGGTTATTATTAAATCTTTGATCGAAGAGCCCCTCCTGAACTCCTCCATGTTCTTCAAATCGCCCTTCTCGATTCCGAAGGCCACTTTGAGTTCATCGGCGTTTATTTTGAGAAGCTCCGGCGACAGTGCGACGATTTTTGAGAGCCACGCCCCGGCGATATCGATCTTGAGCGTGCAACCGCTGTTCCGGGCCGCTATAACCAGATCGATCATCTCTCCATTTTCAAATCCCCGCGGTGCACTCCCCGAAATAACCAGGTTCACGCCTGACCCGATTCTCTCTTTGAAATACTCTATAAAGGCTCTGACCTCTCCGATCTTCATCACAGGACCCGGCTCGTTGATCATGAGCATTCTGTTCTCGTATTCATAGACCAGGGCCGTATTGATTCGATTGCTGTCTTCGATCCAGAAATTATCGGTCTTGATGCCCAGATCGTTGCACTCCTTCTCTATTATCTTGCCGACCTGGCCACCGAGAATATTTATGCAGAAATACTCGTCGAAACTAAAAACCCTCGAAAGAACCCGGGCGATGTTGAGGCCCTTGCCATCGACGAGCGAAACCACCTCGTCCCCCCTCACAACGTTCGGAATCTTTGGCGGCTTTTTGAGAATAACCCAGTGATCGTAACAGGGATTAAGATTCAAGATACAGGTATTGATGTTATTCTCCCCCTTCGTCGTACAACACGTATTCCTTGACAAACCTGGCCGTGAATTCGTCGGTGATCAGAGTGTCGATCAAACCTCCCCTCAGCGCCCCGACTATGCCGTCAACCTTGTGGTGACCGGCCGCGACTATTACTCTTTCTCCGGCCTTCAGGTACTGCTCGAAACCGAGGTTTATGCAGTTCTCGAGTATGTTTTTCTCGAACATCTTGCCGTTTATATCGAAGTAATGGGTAAGTACATCCCCGACGACGCTTCTCTTCTCCAGTTCGTCGGCGTAGCTCACGTCAAGAAGATTCTCTCTGAACAGCGGAGAACGGGCTATAGAATAGCCAACGCTACAGATTATCACATCCAGGCGTTCCCAGAGCTTCTGAATATTCATGTACTCCAGAGATTGCTTCGTGTTTTCCAGTTGCCGGGCATTCTCCAGAATGAATGGGAGGTACATCGGCACGGCTCTGGCCGATATCCTGCTGGCGAAGTTCTGTACTATGTGGTTTATATTGAATCTTTTGTCTGCCAGCCTCGCCGTTCCACCGGACAGAGGTATTATCTGCCACCTTGGACGATCCAGTCTTTCCACCGTCTCTGCGACCGTGAAAATTGTGTTGCCCCATCCCAGGCCGATATTCATCTCTCTTTCCGGCAGAGTCCCGAGGTATTTCGCGACTTCCCGTCCGAGCGCCCTCAGCACGGTCTTCTCGTTCCGCGCCCCCCGGGCTATGAAAAGTCTCTTGAGTCCGAATCTGGAAGTGAAGAAGGCTTCGTACTCCTTTATAACGGAGGATTTTATCGAAGGCGGTTCTACTTCGATACGGACTATACCCCTCTCTTCGGCCATCTTTAGATACTTGCTTATCTGAACCCTAGATACGCCGTATTTGAGGGCTATGTCCTTCTGGAGCATATGTCTCACATAGTAATCGCTCGCAACTTCGAACAATAACTCGTCACTTATCATCTTTTACTCCTTCACCGAGCCGCTAACCAGTCCGGCAATGAAGAACTTTTGAAGTATCATAAATATTATAAGCGGTGGCAGTGTCGCGAGAATCGAACCGGCGAAGAGCGGTCCCCACCTGGTCTGGTACTGCCCCACGAAAAGCTGGAGGAAGGTAGGAATCGTCTGTTTCGCTTTACTGGTCAGTATGGACATCGAGTAAAGCAATTCGCTCCAGGAAAAGAGAAAAGCATATACACCCACGGCGGCGATACCGGGTAAGGTTATGGGTAGAATCACCTTTCTGAAGGCCTGTCCGAAGCTGCACCCGTCTATCCTGGCCGCCTCTTCGAGCGATTTTGGAATTGAAAGGAAAAAGGTTCGCATGAACACGATCGAAATCGGTGTAGTAAATGGCAGATACGACAGGATCAGGCCCGTGTAAGTGTTTATAAGCCCAGTGGCGTTTAGCGCTTTAAAGATCGGCAACAGGAAGACCACCTGCGGGAACATCTGGAATATAAGTACACCTGTCAGAAGCGTCCTCTTCCATTTGAACTCGTATCTTGCAAAAGCGTAAGCAGGAAAAAGCCCTATGAGTATGGAGAAAAACATCGTTCCGCTACCTACGATAACGCTGTTCTTAAAGTAAGACCAGAAATTCATGCTGGAGATCTTCTCGAAATGCTCACTCGTGGGTTCGAAAATGAAGTACTTTATTGGATAGGCGTAGATATCCGGATAGGTTTTTAAGGCAGTTAGAACCAGCCACAAGAAAGGAAAGGCGATTACCACCGAGATCAGTATCAACAGTATGTACGTGATAGTCTTTTTGAGTTTTCTCTTCTGACTCCTCGTCATCTGGCTTCCTCCCTCGCAATACTTCTGAGGAACAGAAAGGCGATGAAGAAGATTATCACGAACAACACGTTGGAAAGAGAGGCCGCTTTGTTGAATTCCATGAACTTGAAACCCAATTTATAGATGTAAGTTACGATAGTCTCTGTTCCGTACCCCGGTCCACCTCCGGTCATGGTGTAGATAAGGGGGAAGTAATTAATCGTCCAGATTGTAGTCAGCATGAGAGTTGTCATAATAACCGGTTTCAACTGAGGAATGGTTATCTTCCAGAATCTCTTGAAGGAATTGGCCCCGTCGATTTCGGCTGCTTCGTATAGATCGATAGGTATCGTTTGAAGACCTGCCAGGAAGAACATGCCCGAAAGGCAGAAGCCCTTCCATATGTTGGCAATAATAACGGAGAGCATCGCCATATTCTCCGTAGCGAGCCAGGGTATATAGTCTCTTATTATATGCATCTTAACCAGAACATCGTTCAGTACGCCGTACATATCGTTGTACATCCACTTCCACATGACCCCTGCTACTATGTCGAGCACGGCCCATGGGAGTATGAGTATGATGCTTCTGAAAATTATCTGCCCCTTCGTGGATTCGTTGAGCAAAAGCGCTACAAACAGTCCGAGAAGGAGCTGGCCGCTAACGCTTCCCACAACCCACACGATCGTATTTAAAAGCGTTCTGCCAACCACCGGATCGGTAAAGTTATCTATGTAGTTTTGCAGAGTCAAGTTTCCATTTTTATCGGTAAAACTGTTGAAAAGGTTCGATCCAAGCAGAAAGACAAAGAGTAAAACGGTCAAAATAACATACGGTAAAACCATCTTGAGAGCAGACCTTTCTTCTCTGTTCAATGTACTCATTTGTCTTCAGCCCTTTCCTCTTCGAGAATTATAAAGGGGGCGGGCGACCGCTCCCGCCCCGAAAGATAGTGTATCACTTTGCAAGAATTGCATTTACATTTGCTTCTGCTGTCTTTATAGCTTCTTCTGGTGTTGCTTTACCAAGCAGGACATTCTGGATCATGATCTGGATCTGTTCAGATATCTGCGGATACTGTGGAATAGGAGGTCTGGAAACAGCGAAGGGGAAAGTTTCGAAAATTACCTGCCATTTGGGATCTTGCAGCACGGGTGAAGCGTAGCAAACGTCTTTTCTGGTTGGCATCGGACCGCCCTTGGCCTCGATCCAGATCATCCAGGTCTCGAAGCTGGTCAGATACTTGGCCAGTTCCCATGCGCTTTCTTTGTTCTTGCTCGCCGATGGAATAACTAGCGCCCAGCCACCGAGAACGCTGGCCGGAGTGGAACCGTAAGGATGGAGTGAAACGGTGTAGTTATTCACTATCGCCGGATTGGCAGTCTCGATAAGAGGGAAGGACCACGGTCCACCGATAGCCATGGCTACCCTGTTCTGCGCCATCATGTTCCTATAGTCGTCTTCGTTGTAGGTAATTGCGTTCGGGCTAACACCATAGGTAAGAGCGAGATCGGTGTAGAATTTAAGCGCTCTTAGGCCTTCGGGAGTATTGAAAGCCGCCGCCGAATAATCGTCCGTCAGCAGCTGACCGCCGGCGCCGTACAGAAAGATGATAAATGCGAGAGAGGTGTGTTCCGTCTTGGTTCCACTCACGCCGTAACCGTAAACTCTCTTGCTCGCGTCTGTGAGTTTCGTGGCCTGGTAAACCAGTTCCTCCCAGGTCTTCGGGGGATCGTTTCTATCTAGTCCGGCCGCGTCGAACATAGTCTGGTTGTAAAGGAGGAGTCTGCAATCGGTGTACCACGGAAGACCGTACCTTTCACCTTTGTAGGTAACTGTCGGCCAGAGGTTCGGCCATATCTGTTCGACTCCGTCCCAGGAATCCAGGAGAGCTCCCATCGGTTCGAGCCAGCCTTTCTCTGCGAAGGTTGGAACCCAGCCGCCAAGGTCGGCAAAGGCCAGATCCGGTCCCTGTCCTGCTTGAAGGGCAGTGAGGAGTTTGTCGTAGTAAATATCGAACCCGAACAGCTGCACCTCCACCTTTTGACCTGTCTCCTTCTCGAATTTACCGATAATCATATCCCAGGTTTCATCGAGTTCCGCGACCTGTCCGCCTATCCAGATATTGATCGTCTGAGATACACCGGCGATCGCAAGCACGACGAGCATAAGAAGAACCAATAACGAAGATCTGCGCATACTAAAACCTCCCTTTTTCGGTAAGTTACATATGTAACTTACTTAAGTAACCATAATAATTCTATACCCTTCTCTTCTCTACAAACAAATCCCGCTGCACCTGATCAGGACGAATTATCGATAATGACGGTCGAAGAAAGGCAGATAGCTGCCCGATTCTTCATAGATTTTAATTCGCTGACAAGGGGGAGTTCCGGTATCTTTCCGAAAAGCCGTTTTGCGTAAGACTTCTGGAGATACGCCAAAAAGATTCGATAATGAAACGGAAGGAGATCATGTGACTCATTTTTTGTCTTTGGAGCGGCCTTTGTGATAATATTCTTTTGTCGGCTTGATTGGCATGACCGCATCCCTGACCGTCTTTCATAAAACCTGCGGCCTGTTTATCTCCCCGTAGTTATCGAATAAAAAGCGATTCATTCTGGCTTATATGAGTATTCACGATAATTTGTAACTGCTTGATCGCCTGAAAAAAGGCGTCAAAAGAGGGGATGATAGTTGTGAATCCTGGGAAAGCGAAGCTACTGAAAAATCTTCTCGTCGGTGCAACCGGTGGTATCCTTACTTTTAGCACAGGGTTGGCTGCAAACTACGAAGACGTTATGACCAAAGAAACGGTTAAACCCGCGCCAAACCTGGAGGAAGTAATTCCACACCCTGAACAGATGCAAGAAGCCCTCGCCAAACTCGCCGAGCTTGAAAGCAGAACGGGAAAAAAGCCCAACATTCTGATCTACCTCATGGATGACGTCGGGTGGGGCGATCTCGGAGTTTACGGTGGAGGTGTGATGGTCGGAGCACCCACACCGAACATGGATGCCCTTGCCAGAGAGGGCCTCATGTTGACTTCGGCCTATTCACAGCCTTCTTCTTCGCCGACCAGAGCCACCTTGCTGACCGGACAACTCCCCGTGAGACATGGAATTCTCAGACCGTCGTTGTACAACGAACCGGGAGGATTGGGAGATTCCATAACACTCGCAGAACTTCTGAGCGAAGCTGGATACGTTACACAGGCCGTCGGTAAGTGGCATCTGGGTGAAAATCTAGCATCACAGCCCCAAAACGTCGGTTTCGATCATTTCACCGGCTTTCTGAGCGTCTCGGACATGTACACGGAGTGGCGCGATATCGATTTCTATCCCGAAATCGCCCTGAGCGAAGGGCGCACCCAGATGATGCGAGATTTTGCCTTCGAGAAATACTGGGTGCAGGCATCGAAGAACGGCGAACTCGAGCGAATAGCCGAGATAGATATTGACGTGCTCACTTACCTGGATCAGAACTGGGCGGATTTCTCGGTCAACTTCATAAAAGAGATGGCCGACAGCGACCAGCCTTTCTTCCTGTACCACGGTACCAGGGGCGCGCACTTCGATAATTATCCTCCCGAAGAGTACCTAGGAAAATCGCCGGCTAAACAGCGCTACAAGGACACAATTGTAGAACTGGACGATATACTCGGCCGTCTCGTCAAGGCTCTAGAAGAAACCGGTCAGCTGGAAAATACTCTGATATTCATCGCTTCCGACAACGGGCCGGAAATGGAAGCCTGGCCAGACAGCGCTTACTCACCCTTCAGAGGGGCCAAGGGAACTACCTGGGAGGGTGGCGTAAGGGTTCCTGGAATACTGTACTGGAAAGGAATGATAGAGCCCGGGCGCGTCTCCGACGGACTGTTCGATCTTGCTGACATATTCAACACCTCTCTGACGCTGGCCGGGGCGCAAGATCTAATGCCCACCGACAGATATATCGACGGGATCGACCAGACCTCCTTCCTGCTCGCGAAGGATGGGCTCTCGAACAGAAAGTACATCTACTACTGGCTGATGAACTACTTCTCAGCCGTGAGGATGGCGGAATACAAGTACATGACACTTGCCGAAGCCGACGATGAACCCGGCTCGGTAAACCCCGGCGGGTTCACAGGCAGTCTCGACATGTTCGCCTACTACCACATGTACAATCTTTATCTCGATCCCAAAGAAGAACATAACGTCTCCATAAGAAAGCTGGTGTACACCGATCTCTTCCTGGCGGCTATACACAAACACTTCGCTACACTGAAGCAATACCCGCCTGCAGTGGAGGTATTCCTGGGGCTGGTTCGCTGAAAAACCGGAAAGACACTTTGCAAAGCACGGTAATCCACGAAATTCTAGATAGAGAAAAGAATAAAAAGGTACACCGGGGGTATTCAGCCGAAGGTGTACCTTTTAAATGCTCTTCCGCCCCTATTCCTCCAGCTCGAGGCTCAAATACTTGGCCTGCACGCCTGGAAGAACGTTGAGCTTATTCATCAGCTCTTCGTGTTTCTCCCTTTCACCCACCAGCTCGAGAATGATGAGCCCATAATTGGAGCAGCTATCGAGAACGCCGTCGTGTATGCCCAGGCGTGTCTTGATAAGACAGCCCCATCCTGTCAGTACTTTCTGAACCTGTACGGCCTCTTCTTTCCTGTTGTCAACCATGATAGCCATTATAGTTTTCTCGTTGAATTTCATCGCGCACCCCTCACGATTTATATACTGACTTGCCTGCCAGAATCGTCTCAACTACGTTCAGTTCACTATCCATTATAACGAGATCCGCGAGATAGCCTTCCTTTATTCTCCCTCTGTTTCTGACTCCGAGGTTGGTCAGAGCGTTGTAAGAAGAAACTCTGGCCAATTCAACCAGCGAACACCCGGTCCACTTTCGGAAATTGCGGACGGCCTGATCGAGAACGAGCGTACTGCCGGCTATCGTTCCGTCATCGAGGGTCGCTTTCCCTTCATTCACGGTCACTCTCAACCCGCCGAGGTCGTAGATGCCGTCTTCCAGCCCCGTCGCGTCTATAGAATCGGTAACGAGGATTATATTGTCGGTCCCCCTGATAACATAGACCAGCCTTACGAACTCCGGCGCGGTGTGAAATCCGTCGACAATCATCTCGAGCTTGAGCGGGAGCATTAGGCCGGCGCCGACGCAGCCCACCTCTCTGTGGTGGAGTGTGTTCATGCCGTTGGGGAAGTGCGTCATCCTGTCGCAACCGGCCTCGAAAGCTTTATTTATCTGGGCAAAGGTAGCATCGGTGTGACCCATCGAAACGACTACGTCCTGCATCTTCATCTCCGCCAGCGCCTCGAAGAAACCGTCTATCTCCGGAGCCATGGTTACCAGAATCACGTCGTCTGTGAGGATCTCTCTCAACTCTTTCGGTGTTGCCGGTCTTATAGTTTCGGGATTCTGAGCGCCCTTCTTCTTGACGTTTATATACGGTCCCTCGTAGTGCACTCCCCTGATAGACGTTCTGGCCTTCTCTTCCATGTAGGAGGAAACGAGATTAGCCACTCTCAACATATCTTTCTTTAAAGCCGAGACCGTACTCGGAAGAAGAAACGTGACCCCGTGAGGATAGAGAAACTCCTCCCATTTCTCGAGGCCGATATGATCCATCTTCATACTGTTGACTCCGGCCGCGCCGTGCGAATGGGTGTCAACGAACCCCGGCATCATTATCAACCTGGGATTGCCGTGAGTTCTGTCAACGGACTCTATCTTGTTGCCAGAAATTCTTACATTGGCAGTATATTCTCCGTCAACCGGATCGACGACAAGAACGTTTTTCAACTCCATCTGGAAATTCCCCCTTTCCTGCTCAATCAATTATCACATTCAAACGGGGAATTTAAAACCGCAGTTGTCGCAGAATCTGGCATCAGAATCGTTCTGCTCGCCACAATCGGGGCATTTCTTGTCTTTTCTCAGAGTTGCGCCGCAGTTTTTGCAGAATCTCGAATCCGGAGCGTTCCCGGTTCCGCATTTTTGACATACGACCTTTGACTCTTCGGACCCGGAAATCCCTTCCTTTATAGATCTTGCGATAGTCTTGACACCATCCTTTGTTCCTTCGGCCATATAGTTAATAGTGTCTTTAGCCACCGGCGCAAGCTCGTTGGCTTTGTACCTTGCCACGGCTCCCATGAAACCGTAACTGGTCGCGATAGCTCCCAGAAAGATAAAAGGGATCGCCAGGAAGAAGAGGTAGAACTTATTCGGCTGCCCGAACGAGCCGAAAGCGCTGAAGAAATCTACCATGGCAATTATAAGGATGACCACACCTATAAAAATAAGGAGTGGGCCTGCAACCCTCAAAATACTTCTCATGCTACTGTTTTTTCCGCTAACAGACATATCCCGAACTCCTTTCATGAAATATCGAAAACGGTACAGACAAAACACCGGCCTCTAGAGGCCGTCCTCTGTACCAGTATATCCATATCTTTCCACAATGTCTCCAAAAAAAGAAGACCCTCTAGAAAGTTATGGAAAAAGGGTCTTCGTTTATCTAATAACGCTCCTGTTTGATTTTTTCAATTCACACGCCTCGCCTTCTAATCAGCTGTGAGGCGAGGACATGTATCTCTTAATCGCATCGATCTTCACTTTCTCGATCATCATGTCCACGTCTGCCAAATTTCTTATTCTTCTTATCATCGAGTACACCTCCCTTTCAGTAATATCAGAACCTGGGGCTTACCATCAGACTGCTGTACGCACTTTCTCTTACCTTAAAAACCATTCTGTCGATATCCTTCAAACTTCTCTTTCTCATATTTTCTCCTCCTTTTATTTGTGTTCTCTTCTCAGAATCTCGGATTGATCATCAGGTTGCTCAACGCGCTGTCCTTTTCGCTCTCGATCAACTTGTCAATTGCTCTGAAACTCTTCTTCTCTCTCTTAGACATGATCCTTCTCCTCCTTTTAGCTCTTTCTCATCTGATGTTCATCATTCTTGCCCTTAAAGAATCTTCTTTCGCGATTTCTACATAACGATCCATTTCATGGTAGTGCACTTTCTTCTCTCTCTTGTT
>NZ_DAOSEH010000013.1:0-46749 GCF_035363035.1 Mesotoga sp.
ACCCCAGCGGATTTTGAGTCCGCCGCGTCTGCCAGTTCCACCACCTCGGCTGGCATTAAAACTCTACCATCAATACCATAGAGTGTCAACGAGGTTGACCAGAAAATTAGGACCCCGACGTTTTGCAGCGCCAGTTATGGAAAATCTGAGAAAAGCACTCACTCCAAACCTTACAGCAGGTCTGATAGGAGAAAATCGAACTCGGGCATACCCGAAGCCCAGGGACCGATCTCGTAAGGCTGAAAGTATATATAAAGCCTTCCCGCATTCAGATAAAAGCCCTGGTCCGGTTGAACTCCCTTGAATTCCTCAGGCCACAGATCTTCCCTTTCGTTTATCTGTCCTATCAGCAACTCATTAAGTCTATTCTCGAAATCCTCGGAAGGAAAGAGGCTTTTTAGAGAGACCAGATGATTCCCCCTGACATCGATGTTGTATGTCCGCCTGGCTGCATTTGGATGAGCTCCTCCTGTGAATTCACTGAAGATCATGTCTATGCTGAGAATACCGTTGCTCAAGTAAGCGGTATAGACCACATAGACATCGAAGATTCTGAAGGGCCATTCATCGCTTTTAGATGCCTCGTAGGCATCGGCCGCCATCTCCTGGATCTCCTTTCTATATCCCTCGACATCGGATTTTATCAGAGAGTTGATATAGGATTCGAAGCCCGCTTTCGTAAGTCCTTCAATGAATGGAATCTGAAGGTTGACTACACATATTGTTGAGTCCTCGGTGATGTGAGTACCACCAACATAAATAATGTTCCCGCCACTTGCAAAGATCATTTCCGGCAGTTCTTCGGTCATAGCCACGGCAACAACGACCAGAGAAATTGTGAAAAGCAACAGCAGCGCTCTCTTCATTTTCATCCCCTCCTCTTCCTTGTGCTAAAAACGATCCTTAGACTTCAAACGGCAGAAACGGGTTCTTTGTCACCGAACCATCTCCTCCGTCAGCAATCACCGCTCTGACAAACCATCCGATTTCAACCGGCGCGTATTTTTTGGTGCGATCAGATCTTGATTATCGACAGAAACGATTAGAATCACGCTTCTCGGAGTGACTTTCTACGATTTTATCATGCCATAATGGGATATATTTGAGAAGGTATGTGATTACTCGAAGAGAGAATGTGATGCTATGATTGAATCGGAGGTGAAAAGATGATACCTGAAATCACTCTTGACATGGTGAGAGTAACTGAAGCCGCCGCGTTGTTTTCGAGCGTTTATCTGGGACGGGGTGACAAAGAGATCGTTGACCAGAGAGCGGTTGACGCGATGCGTGGAATCCTCGACCTCCTTGACATGCGAGGAACAGTCGTGATCGGTGAAGGAGAGAAAGACCAGGCTCCGATGCTGGCTGCGGGGGAACATGTCGGCAAATGGGAGGAGGAAGATCCAGAAGTTCTTATCGCCGTTGATCCAGTTGACGGTACAAGGCTGGTGGCCAACGGCCGCCCCAACGCTTTGAGTGTGATAGCGGCGACCGAAAGGGGTAAGATAGCTCCGCTTCCGACTTACTACGTCGATAAACTCGCGGTAGGGAAAGAACTCGCCGGGAGTCTAGATATAAATGCAAGTCCGAGAGAGAACCTCAGAATCGCTGCCGCGATTCTCGGAGTCAAAGTATCCGAACTCACTGTCACGGTGCTGGAGAGAGAGAGAAACTACCCGCTGGTGGAGGCCATAAGGAACGTGGGAGCAAGGATAAAACTGATCAACGACGGCGATATAGCGGCAGCGATCGCCACGGCTCTTCCAGACGGCGGAACCGAGATATATATGGGGATTGGTGGTTCGCCGGAAGCCGTCCTCGCGGCAGCGGCGCTCCAGTGTCTCGGTGGTGAGATACAGGTGAAATGCTGGCCGAAAGACAGTGCAGAGATCGAAAAAACAGAAAAATCCGACTTCGAAATCGACAGAGTTTACTGGACTCACGACCTGATAAGGGGAGAAGAGGTAATTTTCAGCGCGACCGGCATAACCGACGGTTCTTTCCTTAAAGGTGTCCGTTTTACCCACAGCAAGGCCATAACCGACTCAATAGCCATGAGATCGAGTACACGAACGGTCAGAAGAATAACCGCCTACCACGAGATAGCGTACAAGACGATCACTACCAAGACCGGTGGAGAGGTCTATATCTTCAACAGTCTCATGGGCAAAAGAACATAAAAAACCGCAAAGCTAATAGTACCGCGTTTCACTTGTCGGACAAGCTTCATCAACGGGTGGCATTTTTGTCTCGCAAATATTGATGGCAA
This sequence comes from Mesotoga sp., assembly GCF_035363035.1. Lineage (NCBI taxonomy): Bacteria > Thermotogati > Thermotogota > Thermotogae > Kosmotogales > Kosmotogaceae > Mesotoga > Mesotoga sp. The sequence continues at coordinate 2,270 of NZ_DAOSEH010000013.1, forward strand.
ATAACCGCCTCCCGTTTGTCTTCGCAACGCAAACTCTTTGAACCTTAACGAAAGTAGCAGGTGCTATAATTAGCGCAAAACACCGGAGGTCTCGCGAGATGATCTGTGTTCTTCTGAACGATAGCGATTTCGACAGAACACTCTCTCCAATAGAGTTTGCACTTGAAAAACTGGGAGTGTTTTACCGCACATGGAGAACCTTTCGAGAGGGGTTCCCGCAGTACGCCTCGGACTGCGATGGATTGATAATCTCGGGTGGATTCACGATGAAGGGTTACTTCGAAGAAAAAGGCGATCTATACGGGGCGAGCTTTTTGAAGAATTTTGGCAAACCCATTCTGGGTATCTGTCTCGGTATGCAGATACTGGCGAGGCTTGCAGGAGTTTCTCTGGTAGTGTCCAGAGAGCTGGGGATCTCAAGGGTGTGGCTGTATGAGGGCAACGACCTTTTCAAAGGTATGAAATCGCCACTGGAAGTCTGTCAACGGCACAACTACGCCCTGCCTTATGTTCCGCGCGGTTACTCCGTCATCGCTAGGAACGATTCAACCTTCATTCAAGCTATAGCCTCGAAAGATAACCTGAAATACGGAGTACAGTTTCACCCCGAAGAGATAGACCTCGGATCGGAAATAGAGTCGCTCAAGATATTCTCGAATTTCGCTTCTATAGTGGAAAGACATTCAACTGAAAATTCAGGAGGGGGAAAATGAAGATAGGTATAATAGGTGTGGGGAATATAGGTGGAATCTTCGCCCACAGACTGTTGAGCAAGTTCGAAGGACTAGAGGCACTGTATCTGCTGGACAGATACCCGGAGAAACTGTCCGGCCTGGCCTCAGATTCCACCCGGGTAGTACTCGCTTCCGAACCGTCGGAGATATTCAAAAACTGCACACATGTGATTCTTTCGGTGAAACCGCAGGACTGCATGGAACTCTTCGCCCAGATCAAGAACGGCAGGCAGCACAATCCGATCATAATAAGCACCATAACCGGCATTCAGATTGACACCATCGTTTCCAACACCTCCATAAAAAAGATTGCGAGAATCATGCCCAATGTCCCTAGCGCCATCGGCAGGGGAGTGACTGGTCTGGTTTTTTCGGAAGGTTTCACCAAAGACGAGTGCCGGGAAGTCAAAAGGATACTTTTCACGATGGGAGATATCGTCGAGGTCAGAGAAAAGGACCTGGCGGCTGTCACTGCGCTCAGCGGGAGCGGCCCGGCTTTCGTATTTGTAATCGTCGAATCACTCATAGATGTAGGATTGAAGATGGGACTCTCCTACGAGGTCTCAAGAGAACTAATACTCGGCACCCTGGGCGGATCGGTCGAGCTTCTCAAAGAGAGGGGAAACCATCCGGGTGAATTCAGACACCTCGTCACTTCGCCCGGAGGTACAACGATAGAGGGGATTTACTCGCTGGAAAGGGAAGGACTCAGGGGAACTATAATGAAGGCTCTTTTCGATACTTATCTGAGAGCAAAAGAGATCAACGCTGAACTGGAGGGGAAGAAATGACGGACCTTGCGGTAAAAGGAGTGAAAGTCAAGGAAGCCTCCAGATTTCTGAGACTGGCGAGCACCACCATTAAGAACCAGGCTTTGAAGTCGATCGCCGGTTCGATAGACATGAACCGCAGCGCGATACTCGTCGCGAACTCTCTGGATGTTTTGCAGGCCAGAAACAGAGAGATCAAAGAATCACTGATTGACAGACTCGCACTCACTGAAAAAAGGATAGACGGCATGATACAGTCCTGTTATGACGTAGCGGCGTTATCCGATCCCGTTGGTGAGATAGAAACCACCTGGATCCAGAAGGACGGCCTGAGAATATCCAGGGAAAGGGTCCCTCTCGGTGCCATAGGCATGATATACGAATCACGGCCCAACGTTACGGTCGATGCCTCGATACTGGCACTCAAATCCGGAAACTCCGTTCTTCTTAAGGGCGGCAGCGACGCGATAAACTCCAACAGGGTGATAGTGAGTGCTATAAAACGCGGTCTGGAGATGGTCGGTCTTCCCGAAGGATGCGTAGAATTGATAGAGGACGTTTCCAGGGATTGTGTGATGGAGATGTTGAAAATGAGAGAGTATTTGTCACTGATAATACCCAGAGGAGGTAGCGGTTTGATACAGTTCGTGGTCAACAACTCGACAGTGCCGGTTATCGAGACCGGAACGGGCAACTGCCACATATTCGTGGACTACAACGCCGATCTACGCAAGGCTGTATCGATCGTTGATAATGCAAAAACGCAGAGACCAGGGACATGCAACGCCGTAGAAACGATTCTGGTACACGAGAAGATCGCGGGGGAGTTTCTCCCGATGATTAAAGAAGCTCTCTCAAGAAAGAACGTCGAACTCCGCGGTTGTGAAAAATCGAGGCAGTTCGTGGAAATGGTACCGGCCACCGAAGAAGATTATGAGACCGAGTTCCTGGACCTCATCCTGGCCGTAAAGGTTGTGAGAGATGTAAAAGAGGCCGTCGAGCATATAGAGAGATACTCCTCACACCACTCGGAGTCAATTCTGACTCAGGACTACTCGAACGCCAGGTACTTTTTGAAGGCCGTAGATTCGGCCGCGGTTTACGTGAACGCCTCGACACGCTTCACAGACGGCGGTGAGTTCGGATTTGGAAGCGAGATAGGCATAAGCACTCAAAAACTACACGCCCGCGGGCCGTTCGGTTTGAGGGAACTCACGAGCTACAAGTACACCGTTATGGGTGACTACCAGGTGAGAGAATAATGTCCAGAATAGTGCTTAAAGTCGGTTCAAACCTGCTGGTGAAAAAGAATGGAGAACTGGATAAACATTATATAGCCGAACTCGCGCGAGAAATAGCCAATCTCAAGTCCCTCGAAAATGAAGTAGTTCTGGTCTCGTCCGGCGCTAAAGCCGCCGGTTTTGGCTATCTCAGCGGTAGAAGCGCCGAGCACGATCTGTACCTTAAACAGGCCCTGTGCGCGGCCGGACAGGTGCAGCTGATGAAGCTGTACGAAACGGTTTTCGATCTCTACGGAGAAAAGGTCGCACAGATACTCGTCAACCGCGACGATTTCGGTGATAGAAAGCGCTTCCTCAACCTGAGGAATACCCTCATAGGTCTTCTCGAAATGGGTGTTATACCCATAGTGAACGAAAACGACACTACCTCGACCGAAGAGATCATGTTCGGCGATAACGACATACTGGCTGCCATGTTCGCGATGGGCTGGAAGGCCGATTTTTTAATACTCATGTCCACGGTCGATGGAATCTACGACGAAGAGGGAAAGGTGATGCGCATTTTCGACTCAGCCAGCAAGATCAAGAGTATGTCCGGGAGCAGCTGGGGGACCGGGGGGATAGGCACCAAGATCCGCGCGGCAAGAGGGGCTTCGGCCTCAGGCATCAAATGCTGTATTTGTAACGGCCGCGAACTGTCAACCATCGGTCAGTTCATTCATGGAATCGAAACCGGAACGGTCTTCGAACCGATCGATTCGTCGCCCGGAGCCAGAAAGATCTGGATAGGTTTTCTCTCGACTCCTGGAGGTTCGCTTATAATAAACAAAGGCGCCATCACCGCCTTGAAAAGGGGTAAGAGTCTTCTGGCTGTCGGCGTCGAGAGAGTCGAAGGCGAGTTCTCTCAGGGAGAGGTAGTCAGGATACTTTCCTTCGAGGGTGAGGAAATCGCGCGCGGGATAAGCAACTTCAGTTCCTTCGAAGTCGATAGAATCAAAGGAACCAGAAGCGACAAACTATCGGCCATACTCGGCCATGACTGTGCGAAAGTTGTCGTTCACATAGACAATATCTACCAAAATTGAGCTTTCTACTCTCTCACCGCCTCTCTACGCGAAGCGACCGAGAATGTACAATTGAGAGAGGGAGGTGAGAGAAATGTACGTTGCTGTTATGAGGTACCACTTTCGCGAAGAGTCTCTCGAGAGGGCCTGCAGTATATGGAAAGAAGCGGTGCTCGAAAGGGCGACCGGCCGCGAGGGTTTTGTCCGCGCCTTCATCATGACCGGTACCGGCGGAAAGGCATTGGCCGTGGGTATGTGGGAAGAAAAAAGACACGCCGACGAGTTCATGAAAACAGGCGTCTTCAAGGAACTTTTGAATGACTTTACAGATATGATGGTAGCCAATTCCGAGCACGAGGCCTACGAAATGAAGTTCTGTTCGGAGAAGTAACGATGCTCGATAAAATCGACCTGGAAGCAAGGCTAACGAGTAAGGAATACTCCCGGACCCTGGAATCTCTGGAACTGCGGCTTGGCTTTCTCCAGCGGAAACTCAAGGAGAGATCGGTTCCGGTGGTTATACTCTTTGAAGGCTGGGAGGCGTCTGGAAAAGGTACGGCGATAAACAATCTAATAATGCCCCTGGACCCAAGAGGGTTTAAAGTATTTCCCATGGCCGGCACTGGGGAAAACGATAGGTTTTATCCATATCTCTGGCCTTTCTGGAACCGGCTTCCCTCCGGTGGCCGGATAACGATTTTCGATAGAAGCTGGTACAAAGTTCTGCTCGATGAAGAAAAAGCGATGAGCGAAAGAGAGTTTCTGTCGCATTTGAAAACCTTCAACTCCCTGGAAAGACTGCTCACCGATTCAGGCGCCGTGATCATCAAGTTTTTTCTGCACATAGAGCGTAAAGAGCAAAAGAAGAGGCTTGAGAAGCTGGATTCAGATTCATCGACTTCCTGGAGGGTGAAGAAAAGAGACTTCCGCCAGAACAAGAACTACGAAACTGTGAAGATGCTCGTCGAGAAGGTACTGCAAGCTAGCGACACGGATATCGCACCCTGGTACATAATACCCTCGACCGATGAAAAGCTGGCCGCTGTACAGATAATGAACACCGTCGTGAACTGCCTCGAAAAGGCTCTTGAAAGAGACAATGAGGTAACCGGCACGGTCAATTCCTGGTCCGGTAACACTTCCGTCATCGATTCGCTCGACCTCTCCAAAAGTATAGAGAAGGATCTTTACGAGAAGAGACTGGCCGAAGCGCAGAAAAAACTGAGGGAGTATCAACATCTTCTATACAAAAAGAGGAAGTCGCTGGTAGTCGTTTATGAGGGTATGGACGCCGCGGGAAAGGGTGGAAATATAAGGCGTTTAACCGCTAAACTCGATCCCCGTGGTTACGAGGTGATACCGATCGGTGCGCCTAACGATACAGAGAAGTCGTACCATTATCTCTGGAGATTCTGGACCAATATGCCAAAAGACGGACATATCGCTATCTTCGACCGCAGCTGGTACGGCCGCGTTATGGTCGAAAGAGTTGAAGGCTTCGCCAGTGAAGCGGAATGGGCCAGAGCTTACCGTGAGATAAACGATATGGAGGAACAGCTACACGATCACGGAACCGTCGTGGTAAAATTCTGGCTGCATATAGACCTAGATGAACAGTTGAAGAGATTCCAGGCGAGGGAAAACGATCCCGAAAAGCGGTGGAAAATTACACCCGACGACTGGAGAAACCGTGAAAAATGGGATCTGTATAAACCGGCGATAGAGGAGATGCTCGTTCGTACGAGTACTTCGTACGCTCCGTGGACCGTAGTGGAGTCGAACGACAAGAGATACGCCAGAGTGAAAGTCCTGGAGACTCTCGTGAAACTGCTAGAGGAGAACCTTTGAGTGAAAATATGGACTACCAAAGTGTTATGTCTGCGTTTTTTGTTTCGATGTAGTCCCGGTGAGTGCACTATGCTGGAGAGAATAAAATGAAAGCTATTTTGATTAGCCTGCTCTGTCAGGCGATACTATTTTACGGATATCTTTCGGCTTCGCTTGCGCTGGTGTTCTCCGGAGGCGGGGTCCGCAGCATTTACCAGCTCGGAGTCTGGAAGGCTTTGATCCAGCTCGGAGTGGAGATCGACGGAGTCTTCGGCAGTTCTGCCGGTGCGATAAACGCCGCCGCTGTTGCCAGCAGGGAATACGAAGCGGCCTTGCGGTTCTGGCAGGAGCTAGAGGTCGATACCGTCTTCAATATATCGGAAAAGACATCAGAACTCCTGAAAAAGGGCTTTGCCGAATGGAAATTCCTCGAAGCCCTGTCGCTCGCCAGAGAGGTAATAGATTCTCGGGGCATAGACTCCGGGCCTCTAGAAACTCTGCTGGAAAAAGTGCTCGACGAAAAGAGGATCAGGAAATCAGGTATAGATATGGGCATAGTCGTCTATTCGTTGAGCCGCATGAGGCCGCTTGAACTATCCCTCCAAGATATACCGGAAGGTCTGCTCGCAGAGTTCGTTTCCGCCAGCGCCAACTTCCCTCTCTTCAAAAGGATCGAGATAGAATCTCAGATCTATATCGATGGAGGAATTTATAACAACGTACCGGTGAATATGGCGATAGAGAGAGGCTATAGCGAAATAATTCTGGTGGATCTCCACTACAGAAGGCTCAAAGATTTTTTCGATATCTGGTGCGCCCACGGGAACGAAGAGATAGAACTCACTGTCATTTCCCCACAACACGACTACGTGGACCTCTTCGAGTTCAACAGATCCGACCTGTCTAGAACTCTAGTTCAGGGATATCTAGATGCTTATTCGGCCATGGGCAAGATCTTTTCGGGTTATACCTATATATCTTCCTCGCCTGGAGATTTCAGGAAGAGATTCATGTCGCTTCGGGCCGACCAGATGAAAGAAGCGCTCGGCCTGCTTGGAATCGCTGAAGCGGGCGAAGACGGGGAGCATCTGTGGAAGAGTCTTGAAAAGTATATGGAAGAGGGCGGCGATGTAGAAACCGCCTTTTTGAAGGTACTCGACAGATTCGCTTCGCTTCTAGGATTGGAGAGACTTCACCTCTACGACACGGGAGAACTACTGGGTATCATCTCTGGTGAAGTTGATGACGATCTTACGGTGAGTGGAAGGTATAATAACAGAGAGTACATGCAGATGGGCAGATTTCTCCGGTACATCCACGAGAACACCCGGGGAGACGGCTCCTCGCTTGAGATATGGAGCCTGATCACCGGTACTGTCGAAAGCCTTTCGGAAAGTAGTGGAGAATTGAACTGAAAAAGATCGATATCGCTTTAAGGAGGTTTGAAATGTTCAGATTTCCCGGAGGATTGTATTCCGATGTAAGAATTGAGGATGTCTTTAAAACAGACATCTCCGTAACGCTCGACAGACTTGACAACATGAAAGAGCAACGCTACAGGGCAGCATTCATTAGAGTCTTCGACGGACGGAGGTGGTATTACAGCTCCACAACAGATATCGAGTCCATTCAGAGAGAACTCGAAAGGCTGGCAGGACTCTCAAGTCCCGACCCGAACATCAATAACAACAAAGTCGTGAAAACTTTCGAAATCAACAAGGGCAGCTTTCTGAATTTCAGTGGTTCAAAGGATATCTCCAAAACAGCCCTGAAAGAGAAGATGGATCTACTGAGTCAGTACTTCCCCCACCTAAAGGTGAGCGAACCGATAAAATTCTGGAGAGGCCAGTACATAGACCAGAGAGTCGTCAAAAGCTTCTATTCCAGCAAGGGCTCGGCACTGGAGTTCGATTACCAGAGAGTGGGCTTCAGGCTCTCCTACCAAATGTCCCTCGGCGAGGAGAAATTCATGGATCGTTATGATCTGGCCGGGAACGACATTTCCCCGCTGAAAGACAGGGGACGTGAGGTGCAGGAAAGAGTCAAAGGCTCGGAACACTTTCTCAAGAACGCCACGACTGTGAAACCGGGAAAATACACCGTAGTTCTGTCGCCGGAAGCAGCAGGAGTCTTCGCTCATGAAAGCTTCGGCCACAAGAGCGAAGCCGATTTCATGCTCGGCGATGAAACGATGATGAGGGAGTGGAGCATCGGAAAAAAAGTGGGCAGCGATGTCCTGTCGATCATAGACAATGGCAACCACCCCGGTGTAGGCTTCGTATCTTTCGACGATGAGGGTACCAGAGCACGTGAAACTTATCTCATAAAGGACGGCTATCTCACCGGAAGGTTGCACAGCGTGGAAACGGCGGCCGCACTGGGAGAACAGCCTACCGGTAATGCGAGGGCCGTGAATTTCGAATACGAACCTATAGTTAGAATGACCACAACCTACATTTCACCGGGAGAGCTAACCTTCGACGAACTCCTCGAAGGAATAGAGACGGGCATCTACGTCGGTTCTCTCAACCACGGATCGGGTATGTCGACGTTTACCCTGGCTCCCAACCAGGCTTTTATGATAAGAAGCGGTAAAATAGCCGAACCGGTCAGGATTTCCGTGATATCGGGAAGCGTCTTCCAAACCCTGAACGAAATAGAGGGCATTACCAGGGACTCCAAGATACTCTCATTCTCTCTCGGCGGCTGTGGAAAAATGGAGCAGTATCCGTTGCCGGTAGGTTTCGGCGGGCCGTATGTCCGTGTTAGATCTTTGAATGTACAGTGAGGTGTTGAGATGACAAAAGAGAGATATATGAGCCATTACGTTGAAAACGCGATCAAAATAGTACAGACACAGGTAAGCTCTATAAGGAAGAAGGACATAAAAAAGACTTCCGTAAGACTCTACGACGGCAAATGCATGGGAGTTGCCGGTGCCCTGGGAGACCAGAATGAAAAGGATCTGCTCGAGAGAGCCGAACAGTCGCTGAAACTAGAAGTACCTTATCCATTTTCGCCCGGCCGATCGATGGAACGAGAAGAAGATATAGAGTCGGATCTCCAGAGAGAGTCGGAACTTCTCGAAGAAACGGAAGGGATGCTTGAAGCGCTCAGGGAAACTCAACCGGAATTCAGCTTCAGTCAGGTATTCAAGCAGAGCACTCTGGAGACGTCTATCGATAACGATCTGGGGTTGAACCTCAGATCCCGCAGAAGTTTTCTCAACCTGACACTGGTAATAAAGGATAGAAATTCTTCCAACATAATGGACGCGGTAACAGGCTATGCAGGAAGAAGGTTCGATAGAGAGGGATTTCTGAACCTCACCAACATGATCTGCGATGCTTACACAAAGAGAATACAGAGTTTTGAGGACGGTTACTACCCGGTGGTGTTCATTGCCGACGACACGACTTACCTTACGAAATTCTACGAGGCGCTCCATGGAATGCTTTTCGGAAGCGGAGGTTCTCTATTCAGCGGAAAGCTTGGGGAGAAACTGTTCTCCGAAAACTTCACGCTCTACCAGAGCAGGAATGCCGAGGATGGTTTCGAAGGTTCCTTCTTCGATACCGAAGGAAGCTTCAACGATGGAGATCTCTTCCCTCTAGTTGAAAATGGCGTACTGAAAGCGCCTTTCACGGACAAAAAAAGCGCGGCGCTTTTCAACCTTCCTCATACGGGATCGGCTGGGGGAGAGTACGATGGGATCCCCGAACTCGGCTTTCCGAAATTTAAAATCAAAGAGTCCGAAAAGACCGCAAAAGAACTGCTGGGGGGCAAGAAGGGCATCTTCGTTCTCATCGCCAGCGGTGGTGACTTCACACCGGACGGCCATTTCGCGACGCCGGCCCAGCTGGCCTTTCTCTTCGACGGAGAACGCCTCGTGGGGCGTTTGCCTGAGCTGAATATCAGCTCTCACCTCTACGAGATGTTTGGAAATAGTTTCCTCGGAGTCTCGAGTAACAACCTCCTGGATCTGGAGAACTCCAAAGTCGCGGTCATGAGAATGAAAGCCGAAAAAATTATTTGAAACTGGCCGATACTCAAAAGGGTTATAATTATCGTGTTAATCAAATGGTATTTGAAGAGGTGGAAGTGGTGGAACACGGTTACGATCGCAAAAAGCTGGAAGAGGAGTTCGACAACCTTCCCGAAGCATCTCCCATAGCAGATATAGATCCATTCAAGGGTGACATCATAGCCACGGTCGGTGCGATAGCTCTCGATTATCTCGACCTAGGTAGAGATGATGTTTTGCTGGATATTGGCACCGGACGTGGTAGATGGGCCGTTGCCGCGAGCCCTCACTGCAAGAAAGTCATCGGTATCGATATAAGCAAGAGAATGATCGAAGATGCCAGGTCGAACGCCGAGAATTCCGGTGTTACAAACGTCGAATTCTACAGGGGATCTTTCGAAGATCCTTCAGAAGAAGTTGACCTAAAATCTAAGGAGATAAACAAAGTCATAGCGATCTATTCGTTGCATCATCTAACCGACGCTATGAAATCCGAAACCTTGACCAAATTCGTTTCCCTCATCCAGAGACCTGGAACTATTGTCATAGGCGACATAATGTGGTTCGACAATCCCAACAACCACCGTGACGAATGGGACGAAGTCTATTACGACGACAACGAAACGGACCATCCCGCGCCAATACATTTCATCAGAGAAGTCTTCGAAAAGGCCGGGGCAGACGAGATAGAGATGGTCCAGGTTCACCCTCTGGTCGGCTTGATTTGCGCCCGCTTTCTCTGATCTGGGAGATGAGATCTTGTCGAAACTCATGAGAGTGGTAAATCGAGAACAATGCATAGGCTGTTACAGTTGTATGAGCGCCTGTTCCAGAACGTGGGAAAATGCGCTCACGGTTGAAAAGTCGGCCATGAGAGTCAAGAACTATCCCGGAGTAGAAGGAGCCTTTTCAGTCAGGATATGTTACGGCTGCATAGAGCCGGATTGCGCAGCCGCCTGCCCTTCGGGAGCCCTAACTCCTAGAGAGGGAGGCGGGGTGAAATTCGAAAAAGACAGATGCATCAACTGCGGCGCATGCGTTAAGGCCTGTGTACCCAGGGCGCTTCAGTGGGATCTGGAGGAGCTTCGTCCCATCGTCTGCCATCATTGTGGCATTTGCGCTGCTTTCTGCCCAAACAACGTTCTGGCGCTTGTGGAGGTGGAGAAGTGAGACAATTCTGGATGCTCGAAATCGACCTGACCGACGGAAAGTTCAAAAAGGTCGATGTCACGGGATTGTTCTCCGAATGGCTCGGGGGAACAGGCGTGGCCACCAAACTCCTCTATGATAACTGTTATCCCGGGCTCGATCCATACTCCCCTCAGGCACCGGTGATTTTCGCCATCGGACCTTTGAACAATCTTTTTCCGGTGATCACAAAGACCGTTGCACTTTTCAAATCTCCACTCAACGGAGATCTGGGCGAATCCCACGCCGGGGGAAGACTCAGTCTGGCGATGTACGAGAGCGGTTACCACGCGATACTCATACGCGGGCGGGCTCCTTCTCTCTCGTATGTTGTCATAGAAAATGATACAGTATATATAAAACCGTGCAATTCTCTCAAAGAGATGTCGGCTCTAGCAACGGAGAGAGTCTTGAGAGACAGCGAAGAAGGACTCGGCAAGAGAGCGATAGTGCGAATCGGCCCATCGGGTGAAAGACTATCGCCAATAGCCTGTGCCACAGTCGATACCTCGCGTCACTTCGGACGACTTGGACTTGGAGGCGTTCTCGGCTCCAAGAATCTTAAAGCCATAGTTATCTCGGGCAGCAAATACTGGACTCTGGAGAAGAAGAGAGAATATAATTCCCTTTATTTGAGACTGTATAAAGAAGTAGTTCAGTCAGATTCTATGGCAAAGTATCATGATCTGGGTACATCTATGAACGTCTATCCGCTAAGCAGGATCAACGGACTTCCAACGCGAAACTTTTCTCAGGGTTTCTTTGAAGGAGCCGACAAGATATCCGGTGAAGAGTTCGCCCGATCAAGGCTGTCCCAGCAAATCGCCTGTGCCGGCTGTCCGACAGGCTGCATTCACATGGCCACATTGAGGGAACCCTTCAACGAGCCCCATCACATGTACAAGACCATAAAAGTCTCGTACGATTACGAACTGATATACGCCCTGGGCTCAAACCTTTCGATCGATTCTACGGATATGATACTGAAACTACTTCTGTACGTTGAAAAACAAGGATGGGACGCCATTTCGATAGGTGTCACTCTCGCCTGGGCGACCGAAGCCTTCCAGAGGGGACTGATAACGGAAAGAGAAACCGACGGTGTAGTGTTGAATTTCGGCGATGGGGAGGCTTATTTGAAAGTTCTGTCGAGGATAGCGGCCGGTAAAAATCAATTCTTCAAAGACCTTGAAAGGGGGGCCGATTACTGTTCGAAGAAGTACGGCGGAAAAGATCTCTCCATTACATTCAACTCCAACGAGGCGCCCGGTTATGTCACCGGTCCATTCGCTTTCATAGGTTACGCCACCGGTGTCCGTCATTCACATCTGGACAACGCCGGTTATTCTCTGGACCAGAAGGCGGCCACTAGGCCCGTGGATTTCGAGAGAACGATCCTGGAAATGTACGAAGAGGGTGTATGGAGGATGATTCTCAACTCGTTAGTCGCCTGTCTCTTCTCAAGGAAAATCTACGACATTAACACGATAGTCGAATCATTAAGTGCCGTAGGAATAGACTGGAGCGCTGACAGATTGACGGCCCTTTCCCACAGGATTCACGGTCTTAAATACCTTTTTAAGGAACGGAACGGATTCACGCTCGACAAACTCACCCTGCCGGAGAAACTCTCCCGTGTATATATGACCAACGGAAAGGTTGACGAAGAGAGATTCAGAAAGGGGCTCGAGCTGTACGGAAAGCTTGTCGAAAAAGATACGCAACTGCCGATTCTGGACCCGGATTGATCCAGGTCCAGAATCAACACGTATGAACTCAGTCGATAACTCCTTATTCTTTGACCGTCACCTTCGAGCCGAATATGCCCTTTCCAGGATCGAAGCCGCGTTTCAACGCCAGCTCGTTGGCGATCTTTTGAAGGACGGCCATCATGGGAATCGGAGCGATGACCTCGGGAAGCCCGACCGACACCCTGATGCTTCTCTCACAAGCGGACTGGAAATTGGTCAGAGTTATCAGTTCGCATTTCTGTTGAATATCTCTGTGAAGCTCTTCCATTAAAGCGGCCGTTTCTCCAGACGGGTTCATAGTCATGACGACGGGTCTGTCGTTCAACAACTCCACCGGGCCGTGTCTGAAGGCCGCACCGGAATAGAAAACGAGACTTAGTTTCGCAACCTCGGCGAACATGAGTCGGGCCATCTTCGCCACGCCAATTCCATAGCCTCGTGTTACGAGTATCCTCTCCCTCTTGCCGGCAAGCAGTTCGACCAGATGGGTTACATCTGTTTCGAAGGCCTCTTCGATCGATTCCGGCAGCTTGGAGAAGTCGATCACGGTTCCCGACCAGGCCAGAGCCATGAGAAGAGTGGTCACGATGCTGTTGGTGAAGGTCTTCGTCGCTCCCATCGATCTCTCTTTGCCCGCATGAAGCGGGAAAACCTTTTCTTTTGCGAGTCTTTTGCCGGCAGTACTCAACGGATTGTTGGTTACGAGGGCCATTTTGTCGAGAAGGCCGATATTATCGTCCATGAATCTCAACAACTCTGCACTCTCTCCCGATTGACTTATCGGGACGATCGTACCGTAATTCTTGAGAAGGTCCGGGGAGGAATAGGAAATCAGCTCGGACATTTCCACACTGTCGCTATCTATTCCCCGGGAACGTAGAAAAGCCGTCGCAACGCTACCGGCATGAAGCGAAGCTCCCATGCCCGTGAAAAGAACCCTCGAGCTGTCCAGTTTCCGGGATTTTCCGCTTATCTCGTCTGCGGAACTCAAGAGAAGTCTAACTGCTTCGGGCTGTTCCATAAAATCTTGCTTGAATTGTGACATCAAACCCATCCTTTCAGAAGTTATTTATCGCTGGAAGGTGCTATCTATTTCCATGCTCATGCTTCATTTCAATATCAGTTTACCACCACATCCGGGAAAAAACCGACCGGAAGTGTAATAATCGTTGAGGAGGTGAGGTAATGTCGTTTCTTAGAACTCGAGACAATAGGGATATCCATTACGAAGTTCATGGGGATTGTGAGAAACCGCCCTTAATGATACTGAACGGAATCATGATGTCTACCGCTTCATGGGCAGGGTTTATTGGGGATTTCACGAAACATTTCAGATTGATTCTTATGGATTTCAGAGACCAGGGAAGATCCAGCAGAGAGTCCGCGCAGTACCCCATCGAAATACATGTCCCGGACATTTTGTCTCTTCTGGACGAGTTATCCATAGACAAGATAAACCTCGTGGGACTCTCCTACGGTGGACAGGTCGCACAACTACTTGCCCTTGAATCGCCCGGAAGGTTGAAAACGATGATACTGGCTAATACACCAGCCAGAATCTCCCCTTTTCTTGCCGAACTTGGAGAGGCCTGGAAGGAAGCGGCCAAACTTGAAGATGGCGAGAGATTCTTCTCTCTGGCGATTCCCTTCATTTACTCCGATATCTTTTACAACAACAACCTCCAGTGGCTCAAAGCTCGTCAGAAAGTTTTCAAAGACCTCCTGGATGTTGCCTGGTTCCAGGGATTTATAAGGCTGGCCTCTTCCAATCCGGACTTCAACGTCCTGGATAGAGTCGACGGGATAACCTGCCCGACGCTTCTACTGTGTGCCGACAGAGATATAATAACCCCTCTGGAAGAGATGAAGCTGATCCATGAAAGGATAAAGGACTCGGAATTGCTGGTCATTCACAACGCAGGTCACGGCGCATTTCTTGAAAAGACAGCCGAATTCATAACGGCCGTCACGGGGTTTATATTGAAGAATTCTTGAATTTTACTTTCATAATCATCTTTATTCACTCCTCATCGCCTGCAGTTGCATCAGGTCATCTCTGATTGTGTTTACTAAAGAATGTTAAATATAGTATGCTGAAAGTGAGAGATGATTCACTTGTCATAAATGAGAGATAATTCACAAAGGTCGAGAGGTGATCTCATTGAACGGTCTTCCGAAAATCGGAATAGCGGGTATTGGTCTCTACATACCCGAGAAATTCACAACGGCGAGAGACCTGTCTGTGGCGACGGGAATTCCAGAGGATGTCATCGCGAACAAATTCGGTGTTAAGCAGAAACCGGTTCCCGGACCAGATGATACCACCAGTCGCATGGGAGTCATGGCAGCGCTTGAAGCCTTGAATGATGCAAAGGTAGACCCGATGGACGTAGATCTACTGATATGGAACGGTGCACAGCATAAAGACTACCCCTGTTGGCTTGCGGGACTCAAGGTCGCAGACGTTATAGGCGCTAGAAGGGCATGGTCGTTCGATATGGAGGCCATGTGCGGTTCGATGATGGCGGGAATCGATATCGCCAAGAGCATGATGATCGCCCGCGAAGATCTCAATACCGTTCTGCTCGTGAGTGGTTATAGAAATGTGGATCTGATAGATCTCAAAAACCCCACTACTTCCTTCATGCTTGATTTAGGTGCGAGCGGAGCCGCAGTCGTTTTGAAGAAGAACCACCACAGCAATATCGTTCTGGCATCGGCCTTCAAAGGCGACGGTTCTTTTTCGGAAGATTGCGTGGTGCCGGTTGGAGGGTCTAAGAGCTGGCCAATCAAACCCGAAGATATATCCAGGTTTTCCTTCGATGTTCAGGGAGACGCGGCAGACTTCAAAAAACGCCTCGGCGAGACGACCATGTTCAATTTTTACGGAGTGGTAAGAGAGTCTCTCGAGAAGAGCGGCTACTCTCAGAGTGATATAGATTATCTTGCTATACTACATTTCAAAAAATCCGCCCACTTCGGAGTTCTTGAAGAGCTCGGTTTGAGTGAAGACCAGAGCACTTACCTCGACAACTACGGCCACCTCGGCCAGAATGATCAGATACTTTCCATAAAACTCGGGCTGAAAGACGAGAAGATCAAAGACGGGGATCTGGTAGTTATGGTAGGTGCAGGACTTGGATTCGTATGGGCTGCAACAACGGTGAAGTGGGGCAGAGATATGGAGGCTGAAGGATGAGAATGGAAGGTAAAGTGGTTATTATTACCGGTGCGGCCAGTGGACTGGGAAAGGCGTCGGTGGAAAAATTTGCGAAAGAAGGCGCTATAACGGTCGCCTGCGATATGGACGAGGCTGGTCTGGAAAAGTTAAGGGAGGAGTTCTCTTCTCTTCCCGGCAAAGTAGTACCCAAAAAACTTAACGTGACTGATCGTTCAGCGATCAGCGAGCTTGTCAAATTACTCAAGGATGAGTATGGTCACATAGACGGCCTGGTAAACAACGCAGGTGTTACCAGAGATGCACTCCTGCAGAGAATGACCGAAGAAGACTGGGATCTGGTCATCAACGTCAACCTGAAGGGGGTTTTCAACATGACACAGGCCGTGGTCCCCGTCATGCTGGATCAGGGATACGGTTCGATAGTTAACACCTCTTCCATAGTCGGTGTGTACGGCAACATAGGTCAGAGCAACTACTCAGCTTCTAAAGGCGGTGTTGTCGCCATGTCCAAGACATGGGCCAAGGAATTGACGAGAAAGGGCGCCAAAATCAGAGTGAACGCCGTGGCTCCCGGCTTCATAAAGACACCCATGACAGACAAGGTCCCCGAGAAGCTAATTCAGTCTCTCGAGGAGAAGATACCCCTGAAGAGAATGGGACTACCAGAAGAAGTGGCCAACCTTTACTTCTTCCTGATATCCGATGAATCCACCTACATCACTGGTCAGGTGATAGGAATAGATGGAGGCCTCGTGATTTGAGGATCTCACGCAGCGATAGAACTAAACTCCAGATCAAGCAGGCGGCCGAAGAGTTGTTCAGCCGCCTGGGTTTCGAGTTGACGTCTGTCGCCAATATTTGTAGAACCTGTGGCCTCTCCAACGGAGCCTTTTACAGACATTATTCCGGTAAGGAACAGGTCTTCAAGGAAATCGTGAATGATATAAAAACCGATTTTGAAAGCGCTCTCAGTACGATAAATGGCAAAAGAGAGGATGAAAGGCTTTTCAACTCTTTCAGATCTGTCTTCGATACCCTCTGGAATTCAAAGAAAAAGTTCATGGCCTTCCACGAGGCAGAGTATAGATTTCCAGAGGTGGAAAGCTCCGTTAATAGCACATATCAGGAGGCTCTCATCAAGGCCTTAAAAATCGAAGGATCAACCATCTCTCTGCCAAAGAAGTGGTTTCTGGTTGGGAGTTCCAGATTCACGGCCATCTACTGGATAATCTTCAACGGTGTCAGGGTTCCCGACTCGACGATAGAATCTCTGGTCGATTTTTCAATGAACGGTTTCATCGCTTCCCCATCGGATTTCGAATTAAGCTCTCTGGATCTCGACCTCGGAAATATCGATTTCTCGGGCGATATCAAGGCCAAGGATGTACTCCTGCAATCGGCCGAGAAATTGATCGGGGAGAAGGGGTATTTCGAGACGTCGATCTACGATATTACCAGCCATGCCGGATACGGCCAGGGGACCTTTTATCTGTATTTCGAAAGCAAAGAAAAGCTCCTTGAAGAGCTGGTTCTCCAGGCCAACAGAAGACTTCGCCGAACCATGAGACAGGCCTCTGAGAGTATAAAGGGAAGGTTAAACAAAGAAATAAGATCATACAAGGCCTTCCTTGTATTCATGAATTCACACAAAGAACTCTACAACATAGTCAGAGAATCAGAATTCGTACTTCCAGAAACGGGAAGATTCTACTACGAGAAACTGCTCACTTCCTATATAAGTGCTCTAAAAGAATCGCGAGAGAAGGGTGAGATAAGGAACATCGATCCAAGAGATCTGGGTGTCTTTCTTATGGGAATCGGGCATTTCATGGGACTGGATCTTCTCTTCGTAGATAACAGACCAAAAGATTGGGATGGATACCTCAAAGAAATAGCAGCACTCATGACGAAAGGCTACGGAGGTGTTGTTAGTTGAACTGGGTTGAAGAATATAGAAAGAAGAGAATCGGTATAGATGAAGCTCTGAAGAACGTGAAATCAAATACAAAAATCGTCACAAGTATGGCCGCAATGGAGGCTCAAGGACTGCTGCGAAACCTTCACAGGGTGGAAAATGTGGAGAACGTCGCCGTAGCGACCTGCCTGAACATAGGTGAGTACCCCTTTTTCACACACAAAGAGTACGAAGGTAGATTCCTGAATGAATCCTGGTTCCATTCGGTCGGTGCCAGAAAGGCAGTAAGCAGCGGATTGAGAACGGTAACATATATCCCCAACAACCTTCATAACGCGGGGATGGAAAGGATAATGGCCAACAGACCGGATATTTTCTGGGGAGTTGCCTCTCCGATGGATAAAAACGGTTACATGACCGTTTCACTTTCCACAGTCTACGAACGCGACATGGTTGAAAGGGCGAAGATGGTCATCATGGAAGTCAACGAAAAGGCTCCAAAGACCCATGGAGACACTCACGTTCACATAAGCGAAGTCGATTACGTTATCGAGAACAACTTCGATATACCTGAACTTCCCGATAGTGAGCCTTCAGAGACCGAGATGGAAATCGCAGGTCATATTTCCTCATTGGTTGACGATGGCTCCACCCTTCAGATAGGAATTGGAGGGATTCCGAATGCGGTAGCCAGATTGATGGAAGACAAACACGACCTCGGCATCCATACGGAGATGTTTACCGAATCGATGATACATCTATTCGAAAAGGGTTCCATAACCAACAGGAGGAAGACTCTCTGGCCTGGAAAATTCATCGCCACTTTTGCCCTGGGAACAAGAGAGATGTACTCCTTCATCGAAGATAACCCCGGAGTGCTTCTCCTCAGGGGGAGTTACGTCAACGATCCTTACGTGGTTGCCCAAAACGACAACATGGTATCGATAAACACGGCGATAACCGTGGATCTCACTGGCCAGGTCTGTTCCGAAGCCATAGGAACGCGTCATTACAGCGGTACGGGCGGTCAGCTTGATACACACAGAGGGGCCTCCATGGCCCGGGGAGGAAAGGGAATAATAGCGCTGCGCTCTACGGCGAAGAACGGAACGGTATCTACAATCGTTCCGTTGTTGCCTCTGGGCTCGCCCGTAACAGTTCCAAGGCAGGACATAGATTATGTGGTAACGGAGTTCGGTGTGGCCCATCTTAAAGGGCTGAATGTCTTCCAGAGAGTGGATGCCCTTTTGAACATATCACATCCCGACTTCAGGGTCGAACTGCGAAAACAGGCCAGTGATTTAGGTTTGATATAGGAGGTATTCGATGAAGAGAGTGTTCATAGTTGGAGCTAAGAGAACGGCTATCGGAACTTTCGGGGGAACCCTCAAGGACACACCGGCCGTGGAGCTGGGAATCGTCGCTTCCAGGGCCGCCATAGAACAGGCCGGTATCGATGCGGGCAGGATCGATGAAGCGATAATGGGCTGTATTCTCACCGCCAATCAGGGAATGGGACCGGGAAGACAGGTTTCGATAGGTGCCGGACTTCCCGTCGAGAGTCCTGGTTACCTGGTGAATATGCTGTGCGGTTCGGGTATGAAGGCTACGATGATCGGGGCCTCCGATATCTTAACCGGAGAGGTCGGACTGGTTCTGACTGGTGGCATGGAGAACATGTCGATAAGCCCGTACATGCTGGACAGGGCCAGATTTGGTTACAGAATGGGCAACGGGAGTATCGTGGACCATATGATAAGGGATGGCCTTACCGATGTTTTCAACGATTATCACATGGGCGTGACGGCCGAGAACCTGGCCGAGAGACACGGTATCGGTCGCCTTGAACAGGACGAATTCGCCCTCGAGAGCCAGAAGAGAGCCAAGGAAGCCATTGCAGCGGGCAAATTCAAAGATGAGATAGCCACCGTGGTTATAAAGGGAAGAAAAGGCGATACGCTCTTCGATGCCGACGAACATCCAAGAGAGACCAGTATGGAGATTCTCGGCAAGCTTAAACCGGCTTTCAAAAAGGATGGCACGGTAACGGCCGGCAATTCATCGGGTATCAACGATGGAGGTAGCGCGACGCTTCTGGCAGGCGAGGAGGCGGTCGAAAAGTATGGATTGAGACCACTCGGCGAAATTGTCGCCTTTGCACAGGCCGGAGTCGATCCAGCGTACATGGGATATGGTCCGGTCCCTGCAATCGAAAAAGCTTTGAAAAAGTGTGGAATGAACCTCAACGATATCGAACTCCTCGAGTTGAACGAGGCCTTCGCAGCGCAGTCTCTATCGGTCATCAAAGGATTGCAGGAACTCTATGGGGTATCGAAAGAGCGGCTGTTGGAGAGAACGAACGTCAACGGCGGCGCGATAGCTCTCGGACATCCAATAGGTGCTTCGGGAAACAGAATAATAGTTACCCTCCTGTATGAAATGGCCAAAAGAGACCTGCAGTTCGGGCTCGCCTCCCTTTGTATCGGCGGTGGCATGGGAACCGCGTTGGTTGTCAAGAGAGTCTAATGAAAGAAATATTGTCTATCACCTGGTTCATAGATCTCCTCAAACGTTCTGGCGTGTGGATTTATCGCAATTGGCAATTCTAGAATGAACTACCTATTAGGAGGTGGGAAAGTGAAAAAGGCAATATTACTAACACTTGTTCTCGCGGTAGTAGCGATGATGGCTGTTGCCGCAACCCCGATCAAGATCGGTGCCGTGGTACCCCTTGGAGACATAACTGGTGACCAGGCTGCCAAAGCCATGAGACTGGCAGTAGCCGAGATCAACGCCGCCGGTGGTCTTCTTGGTAGACCAGTCGAACTGATCGTGATCGACGACGAATTGAAACCGGAAAAAGGCGCCGCCGCGATCGAAAAACTCGCAACTGTCGATAAGGTAGATTTCTTTGTCGGCGGTATGGGTTCTTCTGTACACTTGGCACAGATCCCCGTCATGAAGAGATACCAGAAAATAACCATCTGGATAGGTGCCGCTTCCTATCTCTGTGAAAATGCAGTGGGACCGGATGCCGACTGGTATTTCCATCTTCATCCGTGGGATTATCAGCAGGGTGCGAGTTACGGACTCGGATGGACGGAACTGGCCGAGGCCTACCCTGAAATCAGAACCGACAGGATCTTCCTCGCGTACGAAGAGGGAGGTTTCGGAACGGCTTCTCACGAATCGTACGTCGCATTGCAGAGACTGGCACAGCAGGGTGAAGGTGCCTGGGCGGCGATCATGAACGATTACATGGGCGTATCCTTCAAAAGCGCCGCGCTTGGTGGCGGAGATTACAGGGCCATGCTCCAGCAGGCCAAGACTTACAATCCCGATCTCTTCATCTGGGCCGGTTACGACGCAGATGCCCTACCAATGCTTCAGCAGGCCAAGGAAGTCGGATTCGCTCCAGAGTTCTTTGTGGGAGCACCTCCGGGCTGGCCGGCACACTTCGGTGATTCTCCTCTGGCCGAAGGCGTGACGCTTTACGGAATGTGGGCACCCACGATTAACAAAGTGAGCCCGGCGGCCGAGCACTTCTACAACGCCTACATCGAAATGTTCAAGGAAGAGCCTGCGACATACTTCGCACCGCTCGGTTATACCAACATCTACTTCCTCGCGGAAGGTATCAAGGCCGCAGGAACGATCGACAAAGCTCCTTTGATCAATGCTCTGGAAAAAGTCGAATACGCTTCACCCATCGGTGAAGTGCTGAAGATCGCTCCGAGCAATGTAATCAAGCATCAGGGTTTCACGGCTCAGAAGATACTTCAGTGGCAGGGCGGCGAACAGCAGGTAATATGGCCGCTCGAGCTCAAGACGGCAGATCCGACGTTCCCGTTCCCGAGCTGGGAAGGAAGATAGTTTGATCCGAGGTCGGGCTTCGGCCCGACCTTATTATCTCAAATTGGCAAGAACCGGGGTGGTGACAGACTTGGAGAGCATCTCTTTTTGGAAGAAATATAAGAATATCTTGTTTTTGATCTTGCTGATAGTCGCCGTTGCGATATGGAAACCCCATGCGGCCATCTATGGTTTGCAAAGGGGCAGTCTTTATGCTCTTGCCGGCCTGCCTCTTTCCCTGACGCTGGGGATAGTGGGTATAATGAACCTCTCACACGGGGATTTCCTTTCTCTGGGAATATACATCGTTTACATGTTTTCCGTGAATACGGGAATGGATCCTCTCGTCTCGATTCTTCCGGTCTTTATCCTGCTCTTTTTACTGGGAGCGGGTGTCTACAAATTGACGATAACGAAAGTTCTGAAGGCCGGTCACTTGAATCAGCTGCTCCTTACCTTCGGAATTTCGATGATCCTTCTGGAAGTGATGAACCTCATCTGGACATCCAGACCCAGGAGCGTTTACGTAGATTACGCTTCTTCCTCTGTCACTGTCGCGGGCGTAAGGTTCGGAACTTACGAGTTCCTTTATGTAGTCTTCGCCATCGCCGTGCTCATAGGTTTGCAGCTGTTTCTAAAAAAGACCAGACTCGGGCAGGCTTCTTTCGCGGTTGGTCAAAATCCGCGTGGGGCCAAGATAGTCGGTATAAATACGAGTTTCGTTTACCTTATAGTCTTCGGCATATCGGTGGCGATCCTTGGAATAGCGGCCGGTGTAATGGTACCGAGGTTCGCGATCTTTCCTTCCGTTGGCTCTTCTTATACTATGAAGTCTTTCTGTTTGGTGGCTATGGCCGGACTTGGAAATCTCACAGGCATACTGATCAGTGGTATCGCTCTGGGGGTAGGTGAAGCGATAGTGCAGTCCATTCCCGGTTACGCCGGCTGGTCCGATATCGTCTTCTTTGGAGTACTGATAGCCGTCATCATGATAAGATCGATAAGGAGGCCTTCACTATGAAGATAGCAAAGCCTTTGTTAATCTTGATTGTACTCGCTGCGGCCGTACTGCTTCCAATCGTGACCGAGGCGTACTTCATCAGCATCGCAATCACTATTCTCACTTTCATGACGCTTGCTCTCAGCTGGGACATGATGTTGAGAACGGGTCAGCTATCGTTCGGCACGGCAGGTTTTTTCGGCCTCGGTGGTTATACAGGTATCATAGCGGCCGCAGATTTTGGAGTCGATCCGGTGATTGGCATCATGCTGGGCGGACTCGTTGCCGGAGGTATAGCTCTTATACTGGGTATGGCCATCCTGAGATTGAGAGGTCTGTACTTCGCCATCACCACCATGGCGCTTGCAAGCGTCTTCATGGTGATAATAAGAAACCTTCATAGACTAACCGGTGGTCCAAGCGGAAAGATAGTTTACAACACTCTATTCAATTACGACTCAAGCAAAGTTTACTGGTTTATGCTCGCCATAGCGGTGGGTACCGTAGTAATTTCGGAACTATTTCAGAGGACTAGAATTCACTTCGCCATCGACTCAATCAGGGCAGACGAGACCGTCGCCAAGTCGCACGGAGTGAACATATACAAATATCTCATCTTTGTTTTCGTTGTAACATCTATTATTCAGGGTGTAATAGGGGCCACGTACGCCCTTCAATACGGGTTCGTGTATCCCGAAAGCAGCTTCTCGCCTCATTACCTGCTTCTGCCGATCGCCATGGCTCTTGTGGGGGGTATATACTCAACTATCGGGCCGATACTGGGAGCCATAATCCTCGGCCTATCCTCCGAGTATCTAAAATTGATAATGCCTTACGGTCATCTGGTGATATACGGTGTGATAATAGTCGTAGTTGTTCTTTTCATGCCCGACGGAGTTTATGGTGCTATCAAGGCTTTTTTCATGAATAGAAAGCGCCGTCTGGAGGAACGATAAGATGAGCATACTGAAGGTAGATAGAGTAACCAAACGTTTTGGAGGACTTGTGGCCGTCAACGACGTCACAATGGAGATTCAAAAGGGCGAGATTCTTGGCCTCATAGGACCGAACGGTGCCGGTAAAACTACGTTGACCAACTTGATTTCCGGCGTACACCTGGTGAGTGAAGGAAAGATCGTTTTCGAGGATACAGACATAACTCTTATCCCCGCCCACAAGAGATGCAAGCTGGGCATCGCCAGAACCTTTCAGATCGCCAGACCTTTGAAGAACCTCACCGTTGTGGAGAACATAATGATCGGAGGCCTCTTCGGTAAAGGTGAGAATCTCAAAACTGGTCGTAAAAGCGCTTTAGAGCTCTGTAAAGGGATAGAGCTAAAAAAACCCGACGAAACTCTTGATAGGATTACCGTTCTGGATATCAAAAAAATGGAGATAGCCAGAGCTATGGCAACCAATCCAAAGATCCTCTTCCTGGACGAAGTTATGTCCGGACTGAACATGGATGAAACGAGAGATATGATACACACCGTCAGAAAGATCAGAGATACGGGAGTCACAATCTGCATAATCGAACATGTAATGAGCGTGATAAGAGAATTGACAGAGAGAGTCATCGTGCTCGACAGAGGAGAAATCATAGCCGAGGGGCCTTACAGCGTAGTGTCGATGCAGCACAACGTTATTAGCGCCTATCTGGGGGAGGATGCCTGATGCTGGAAGTAAAAAACTTGAATGTTTCGTATGGAAGAATCCAGGTGATCAAGGACTTCACCTTCTCCGTCGGTAACGAAGCCGTCGGCTTTTTTGGACCGAACGGCGCCGGTAAGACCACACTCATAAATTCAATCATAGGATTGGTGAGGCCGACTAGCGGAGAAATAAACTTCGAAGGACAGTCGCTGCTCGATCGGGAGACATACCAGATAGTGAGAATGGGTATCTCGGTTGTTCCACAAGATGGAGAACTCTTCCCGATAATGACTGTTATAGAGAATCTAAGAATAGGATCTTCATACATAAAAGAAGCCAGGGAAAAGACGTCCGAGAGACTGGAGTTTGTGTTCAAGATCTTTCCCATTCTCAAAGAACGGGCCTTTCAACTGGCCGGTACTATGAGCGGTGGCCAGCAGAGGATGCTCGCCGTTGGAAGGGCTTTGATGGCTATGCCAAGACTTCTGATACTCGACGAACCGTCCGTGGGCCTCCAGCCTTCTCTGGTTACCGAACTGTTCGAAAAACTGGCCGTGATAAAGACCGAAGGCGTCTCGATACTTCTCTCCGAACAGAACGTGAAGCAGGGTCTCAAAGTGATAGACAGGGGATATGTTGTGGAGAACGGAACTGTGGTGATCGAAAGTACGGCCGACGATCTCAAGAACAACGAACACGTCAAGAGATCGTATCTCGGTCTGTGAAGTGCTGATCTCACCTCTAAAGAGATGCTGCGGTCATGAAAAAACGGCTGGGCAAAATCCCGGGAGAACGATTAAGGTTGATGGAGGTTGTCTATCTGATTGTATTTCTTCTCCTACCCGGCCTCGTCCGTGCTTACGATTCATATATGCCAAACCGATTTTCAATTTGTCCCGACCAAAACATCACAAAGGAATATCTAGATACGGATGGAAGGGCATTATGTATTGGCCGTGGTCTCTGCTATAATAATCGTATTCCGGAATCGCCCAGTATGTTATGGGACGTCTCGTTTGATCTATTTTATGGGCAGATTTATTCTATTGAAAGTGACGACCTTTCGAACATCGGTGAGGATACACATTCTCTTCATGGGAGGTATCAAGACTCTATGGAACAGCCTCAAAGCAGATATGTTAAGGTACTTGACAAAAAGCTCCATTATCTCGAGGCCGGCAAGCCCGGCGGTATTCCTATGGTTTTCGTGCACGGAAACTTCGCCTCGGGAAAGTGGTTCGAACCGGCCATGGAACTGCTTCCAGAGAGTTATCACACTTTTGCACTGGATCTGCCGAACTTCGGAAGGTCCGATAGAACCGAAGAGGTGAGTATAGACAATTACGGAAAGCACGTAGTCGATTTTATCAAACAACTCGAACTCGAAGGAGTGATACTGGTCGGGCATTCCCTCGGAGGTGCCGTTGTCCAGAATGTTATGGTACGCAGACCCGATCTTCTCAGCAGAGTTGTGCTGATAGACCCTGCCCCGCCGGACGGTCTCAAAACACCGCCCGAAGTCTATCCCTTTCTAGATATGTACAGGAACAACAGAGAACTTCTGAAGAAGGCTCTCATAGGTACCATGCCAACTAGACCGGTAGATGAATTCACCGATTTGCTGGTCGATGAGGCGCTTCTAATGGATCCAAGATGCTTCACTGAAAATGCCCGCGCGCTTGAGAAGTACGATTATACCCAGCAGTTGAAGGGCTGTGAAATCCCCGTTCTGGTTATAGTTGGAAGAAAAGACATGTTGATCACCGAGGAGATGGCCAGAGGTTTCGAGAGAATAATGCACACAGTACATGTGAGAGTGCTCGAGGAGTACGGCCACAGTATAAACGTAGAGAATCCCGGGCTTTTTGTAGATATGCTACTGGAATTTACCTCTAAATAGATACGTGCAAGGGACCTTTTTTTGCATTTGGGCCGGCAAACTCAGCTGTGCTAAAATCCTTCTATCGATGCCGTGAAAAACGGCTATTTTCCGGTTATTGAGGAGGGATGTTCAATGAAGAAGCTACTCGTGTTGATTATCACCGCTCTGATCGGCCTTACTGCATTGGGTGTTTACATGAAAGCAGCAGTTCTAGGTGAAGTGAGATCTCTGAATCCTTACTTCATCAATTCAAGTGCCGAGAGACAGTTGATAGGCTACCTTTACGAAACGTTGATGACTACCAGTGAAGGAAAGGCTATTGGTATGCTTGCAGACTCTTGGGAAGTCAACCTTGAAGAGCTGTACATCGTTTTTCATCTCAAAGACAGGCTTTTCCACGATGGAAGCCCGGTGACGGCCGAAGACGTTGCTTACTCCTTCAACATAACCGTTCAAAAGAGGTTACCCATGGGTCCGCTACTTGCCTGGTTCAGTAGCGCGGAGGTTCTAGATGAAAAGACTGTTAAACTGAACTTCAGGGTTCTCAACTCCTTTGTAGTGAGTTCCATCCCGATGGCCATTCCCATCATCCCCGAAAGTGTATGGAAGAACATCGCCAATCCGATGGAGTTCTCCAATCTGGATAATCCAATGGGTACCGGTTCCCTGAAATTCAAAGAAATAACGCCGCAGTCGGTAACGTTCTCCTCAAACGGTAACCACCCAGATTCTCCGCAGTATCTCGAAGGGATAGTCTTCAATCTGGTTCAGGACGAAACTATGGGCTTCCTCGGCCTTATCAGAGGCGACTACGATTACATTTACTGGGACCTCGACCCTTCTCTGGCGACACAGATGCTCAAGGATCCCGACAGATACAAAGACCTTGGGTTGGCAGTCACGAACGGAGACGGCGTTGTGTCTTTGCTGTTCAACCACAGAACTCTACCCGGATCGGATATTTATTTCAGGAAGGCTGTACAAATGGCCATTGACTACGTCCAGATAGTTGGCAGAGTTTATCTTGGTTTTGCTGATGTCGCTTCTTCAGGCTTGATTCCTTCAATGGCGAAGGCCGTTTTCAACTCTAACATCGGTGCCGCATCCGTTGATATAGAAAAGGCAAAGGAGTATCTGGCTAAGTCATCTTACAGAGGAGAGAAAGTCAGACTTCTGATTTACACCAGCAAGGAACAGATGGAGCTTGCCGAGTACATAAAACTCTTCCTCTCTAAGATTGGAATAAACGTTGTAGTCGATCCTCAGGGCCATGAAGCGGTGACGGCGGCGCTCAAGAAAGCTGACTTCGACATGTCGCTCACCACATACAGTCTGGGGTTCCACCCGGAAATGGCCTTCTATCATCTCCACTCTTCGAGAGGGACGATGCAAAACGGCCAGGTTTCAGGTTTCAACTACGGAGGCGTGAATATACCGGAGCTGGATGAGACTCTTAACATTATCTGGACTGCTTTCGACGAGAAGGTACAGAGGGACTCTTTCCATATTCTCCAGGAGCAGGTCAGGGAGTTCGTTCCGGTAGTTCCCATCTGCATACCCAACAGGCTGGAAGCCTTCTCGCGCAAGAACCTTGACGGCTGGAGTATATCAGAAACCGAGGGTGTATTGTCGACGGAGACGTTGAAGAATCTGAAATCAAAATAGGGAGTTTGCCATGACTCTCTCCTATCTGGTCAAAAGAATCCTCATAATGATATTGACGGTCTTCCTGGCGGTGACGCTGAGTTTCATCCTCATCAGGTCCCTGCCGGGAGACCCTGCGGAGAGATATTACGGCGATCCGAGGTTGCCCGAAGAAATAAAAGAGGAAATCAAGGCCGTTTTCGGACTCGACAAGCCCTTGATCACACAGTACTTCATATTCATAGGGAACGCGTTCAGGGGTGATCTCGGTGTCTCGTACACATACCGCAGAAACGTGGTCGGTGTAATTCTCGAAAGGCTCCCATGGACGCTGATGCTAACCGTGGTGCCGACCGTCTTGAGTATGTTCGTGGCGCTCTGGATAGGAACATTCATAGCTTTCAACAGGGGTAAGAAGCTAGATCGCTTCATGAGGTTCTTCGCTTTCGGATTGAACTCCGTTCCAACTTTCTGGCTTGCCCTTCTGCTGGTCATGGGAACGGGGTTCTATCTAAACATATTTCCTCTGCAGGGTATGTTCGATCCGCTGGAGAGTGGTATGGCGAGAGTGATAAGCATACTCCACCACGCCGCTCTTCCCTGGATAACTCTCTTCATCGTAGGGATGCCGAGTTTTGCGATACAGGTCAGGAACATAGCGCTGAACATCCTGGGGGAGGATTTCATAATAACGGCGAAGGCCAAAGGTCTGAGAGAGCAAGAAATTCGGCGCAAACACGTGCTCAGAAACGCTCTCGGACCACTTTTCTCGCTTCTTACCCTGAGAATAGCGGGGCTTGTGGGAGGGGCAGTACTGATAGAGACTATCTTTTCCTGGAAGGGAATGGGACTGCTGGTGCTGGAGGCTTCCAAAAATTCTGACTACCCGCTTCTTCAAGCCACCGTCCTGATGACCATCGTACTGGTTATTCTGGCCAATTTTCTGGCGGACGTTCTCCAGGCCGTCTTTGATCCCAGGGTGATTTACACATGAAAAAATACAGAAAGGTTTTGAGGGACATTTGGAAAGCTCCAGAGGGAAAGGTTAGTCTTTTCATACTGGTCTTATTCGTTTTTCTCGCCGTTACCGCCGACTGGATCTCGCCTTACGATCCTTATGACATTACTCAGAGAGGCTTTCCGCTGGAAGCGCCTTCGAAGGAGTATCCGCTCGGGACCGATGGTTTCGGAGTTGATATACTCAGTCAGATAATTCATGGCAGTAGGGTCTCGCTAACAATAGGGTTTGTCACAGGAATCGGCATAGCCTTCATGGGCGGCTTCATCGGAGTGATGGCCGGCACTTACGGCGGCCTGGCGGATCTCTTTTCCATGAGAGCAGTCGATTTCATAATGGTGCTACCCGGACTGCCCATAATGATACTATTGATGACAACTTTGGGAAGCAGTTTCTGGGTGATGGTGATGATCTTCGTTCTCTTCGGCTGGGCGTCGGTCGCCAGGGTTACGAGGGCGATAGTTCTCTCAGAAAGAAAGCGAGGCTACGTCGAGGCGGCCCGGTGCGCCGGAGCTAAAAAAAGCCACATTCTCCTCAGACATTTGCTCCCGGCAACCTATTCTATACTCTTCGTCACCGCAGCCTTCGCGGCGGGTGGTTCGATTCTGGCCGAGGCCGGTCTTGCCTTTCTGGGGTTCGGAGATCCCCGGCTGGTTTCGTGGGGAAAGATGTTGAATTACGCCCGCACTTACAACGCGATGGTTCTCGGCGCGTGGTGGTGGATTATATTCCCCGGCATCGCTGTTTTTCTTACGTCCTTTTCGATAATGATGCTGGGAGTTGCACTGGAAAAGACCTTTAATCCAAGATTGAGAGAGAGGGACAGGTAAATGGTAGAGTACATTGAAAACACGGCAAAGTTCGAATTCAGGGGAAAGAGCTACGAGTACAGACTTCACGAAATGCCAGAAGAGTTCTTTCGCTGGCAGGTCGGCAACAGACTCAAAGGTTTGAAGATCTTTCTGGGGGAAGAAAAGGGTATGCCGAACTTCTCTCCCCATACCGTAGTTATGAACACGCTCGAATACGAAAATGAATTCTGCATCAACTCATGCATAAAAGGACTCGGACTGGTTCCCAGATCCGATAAAATTCAGGAACTGGGAGAGAGGGCCATGGAACTCATAAGAAAATCTTACGAGATCGGAGCGGACAAAACCTTTAGAGAGAGGGTGGGAATGCTGGTTGAACTCTATTCCAATCCCGAAACGTTCGATAGGAGCGTTCTCTCATCGATGGAGATGTACAAAAAGAGAACCTACAAGAACGTTTTAGAAGACCCAAGGGCCAACCTGCTTTTCTACGATAACCAAACCGGCTACAGCGTAATGTTCAGCGTGGTGTGCGAATTCGTGCCCAGAGGAGGCGCTTATTACAATTACGTTAGTGCCATACACGACCTGTTTCATCTTCCCAAAGACCCATCGATAAAGACAGACAGGTACGATTTCGCATACAGGTTCCACCTGGTAGAAGCCTTCGAAAAGACTCCCGGCCCCAGGGCCAGCACCAGAATCTATTGATCAATCAAAAATCGGATGGGCCGATCCCCAGCGGTCGGCCCCTTTCAATCGAATTTGAAGAATCTGTCCTTCTCTATTATCAGTTCGAGGGTCTTGATCGAAATCTGTATGCACTTCTCCAATCCATCCTCGAAGACCTCACCGGCCTGAGCCTTTAGAGTCTCATCCTCACCGATTTCTTCGCGTATCGTCAGGATCGAGCCAGTTCTTAGACCAAACACACCTCCTAGAGTTAGGAGCGTTGAACTCTCCATCTCAACGCATAAAGTGTTGGCTTTCTTTAGAAGTCCGATCATCTTCGCGGTTTCTGAGTTGAAGCGAGCACCGTAATACGAATCGGTTGAAAGCACTATGCCCATGTGACATCTGTGTTCGACTATTGCCGCCGCCTTCTCTAGAGCCCTCAAAACATGGTGATGGGCGACTGCAGGATAGATCTCAGGAACGTACGAACCTGACGTTCCGTCGTCTCTAACGGCACCAGTAACGATAACCCCTTCTCCCATTTTTAGTTTTTTCTGGAGACTTCCGGCACTACCCACCCTTATAAGGGTATGGACACCTAGCGCCCGGAGCTCTTCAACCGCGATAGCCATACAGGGACCTCCCATCCCGGTTGACATTACCGAGACTCGCTCTCCCGAGATTTCGCCGGTGATTGTGAAATATTCGCGATTTTTCGCCACATGGACCGGGTTTTCAAAATACTTCGCGATCCTTTCCACACGGCCACGATCACCCGGAAGCAACACGTACTTACCGATCTTTTCGGCATCACTGATGCGAATGTGAAAAGTAGGGCTTTCCAATTCAGTCGCCTTCCTCCAGCAGCCTCTTCAGAGACTGATCAACTATCTTCTTTATCTCTTGCGGATTAGCCGTGTACTTCAGATGTTCACCGTCCAAGAAGCTTTCTATCAGTCTGGCCTTCTTGAGTTTCTCTATATGGTTGTTGAGTTCCCCGGAGGGAATTTTGAGCCTCTTGGACATGGCAATCGGCGTGTAGGACGTATTCTGCAAAGCCCTGAGGATTGCTAGCCTCTCTTTGCTGGAGAGAGCTTCGAAGACATCTATACACTCCAGGCGCATATCCTTTTCTCTGAAAGGAATCTCTATCCTGTCGTAACCTAGAATGAAGAGAAATCTTTCTTTGTTGCCCATCGAATGGGCCTGATCGATCCCGAGAAATTGTGAAACCCCTATTTCTATGCGGCTAACCTTCGTCAGTATATCAGGCACCGTTACTATTTCTAGCTTCTGGAAATAATCGTCGCCATTTTCAGTAATATTTTTTTCCAGCAACTTCAGTTGTCTCTGGTTCGAATTATTGACACGAATTTTCATCGAATTGAAAACGTTCTCTAGGTACCATTCAAGTAGGTATAGATAGTCCTCTTTGGCCTTTGCGGGGTCTGAGAAAAGTTCCATCAAATTAGCCTTTTGAGACGGAGAGAAAACAGTGCTTTCGGTTATAAACATCAGCATCTCTTTATCGTCGCTGGTTATCTTTTCCACTATTTTCTCCAGATTGGGAAGATTCATGTCTTTGACATCCGGACCGAACCCGGTACGTAGAAAATGACTAAGAAGATACTTCTCCGGAATCCTTTTTATCTCCACAATCAGTTCCTCGGGGTTTTTCAGATTCAGTTCCTGTATCACCGAGAACATAGCCACTCCGAAGTACGTTTCACAGTTGAAAAAGCGATCGAGCAGCTCTTTGATGTCGGGAGGCAATCTCTTACCAGTCTCTTTTACCCAATCTACTATTTCTGCGTCGGGTTTGAACCAATCGACGAATTCCTGATCGGCGTAGGAACTTATGATCATTTCGTTGCAGTTCAAACGGACCAAACTTAAAAGAAAATCGTAGGCAAGCGAATCCACAAAACTCACTTTCTCCACAAACATCTTCTATCACCCCATTCTGGAGTAGGTATTTCAATTATACTAAATATAGCCGGTCAATAGAAGAGATATTACTTTCGGCAACTGTCAATTCAACGTTTGCAGAGCTTTGTATACTCAGTTTTTTACCGGTATTGTTATATCATCTATTATAGGATTATCTTGAGAGGTGGAGAAGAGTCAACAACCCCCGGCTAAAGCCGTGAGCTAGTAGCTCAGGTTGACTAGCCTGAGTGTTTCGGACACTGTTACCGGCAAATGTATAGGCACCGTAGGATGCGTTCCCAAGTCTTACGCTCTGCGGTTAGTGGTTAAACAGTTCTGATGGGTAGGAGCAGTACTGCTAACGAGAAACTGTCGGATAACATTGGCGATGGGAGAATTAATCCGTAAGGAGGCAGACTATATGTTAGTCTGCATTGTTGTAAGAAAACTAAAACTTGTAGAAAGATCATCATCGCTATTATGCGAAAGGAGGGAAGCGTCATTCCTCACCGCGCTAAAGCACGGTGTTTCCTGACGCGGTTTATATGAATGATCAATACATCGGTCTGGACATCGGAGGTACGAAAATACTCGGAGCCCTCTTCGACGAAGAAGGGAAGATAATAAAGAGAAGCAAGAAACAGAGCAAAGCAGACAAAGGTGAAGAAGTTATCTTCGCTCAGGTGTGCAAGGTCATAGACTCACTACGGGACGATTCGGGGAGACTCGTTGCCATAGGAGCCGGCGTCCCTGGAGTAATAGACCATGGGAGGATTCTCTTCAGCCCGAACCTGTCCTGGAAAGATTATCCTCTTGAAGAGAAATTGGTCCAGCGTTATTCCGTACCGGCTTACGTTGGAAACGACGCCAATGTAAGTCTTTTGGGAGTCTGGAAACACGGTATCGGCAAAGGTTGTTCTAATCTGGTAGGTTTTTTCGTAGGTACGGGAATCGGAGGAGGAATAGTAGTAAACGGTTCAATATTCGGTGGTTCGACCGGGGGAGCCGGTGAGATCGGTCACATGATCGTGCTGCCCGATGGACCGTTATGCGGTTGCGGCGCAAGAGGATGCCTTGAGAGTCTTGCCTCCAAGACCGCGATCACAAAAATCTTTCAGTCTCAGGTAAATAGAGGTAGAAAGACCTGCTTCGAAGAGCTTCTATCGAAGGAAGGTTATG
The DNA here is from genome assembly GCF_035363035.1 of Mesotoga sp. Taxonomy (NCBI): domain Bacteria; kingdom Thermotogati; phylum Thermotogota; class Thermotogae; order Kosmotogales; family Kosmotogaceae; genus Mesotoga; species Mesotoga sp. The sequence goes on from NZ_DAOSEH010000013.1 coordinate 35,609, forward strand.
TGTTGAAGAGCTCACACCTGAAAGAGGCTTATACCGGAGGTGATTCTCTCACTGTTGAAGTCATGGACAGGGCAGCCGATTACCTGGGCATTGCCGCCGCGTCTGTTATAAACCTTCTAAACCCGCAACTGGTAGTCTTCGGAGGCGGCGTTATGGAAGCGATGGGCGAACTCCTGATAGAGAGAATAAGAGCCAGAGCCCGTGAACTGGCCATTCCCAGTCTTTTCTCCGCTTGCCGGATAGAGCTCTCCGAGCTGGGTGATGACGCCAGTCTCTTCGGAGCTGTTTCATTGATCGAAGACGGCCTTGGAATAACACTCCAGGGGAGGTAAGTCATGAGTGATGGAAAAGTTGGAGCGGTCATTAACATATCTTCCAACGCTTTGTTTTTAATCATTGGAGAATGTAAGGCCGGAAAAATCAAAATCCTCGAATCGCTCGAGTACCCTTTGAGCATAGGCAGGGATACCTTCAACACCGGGAGAGTGAGCCAGGAAAAAATAGAGAAGACCTGTAAGATCATCAAAGGCTTCAAGAAACTCACCCGCGAGTACAAGGTAGCTTCCCTGCGTACGGTAGCGACAACGGCTGTCCGGGAAGCCATCAATCGCGACTACCTTCTCGATCAGATTGTAGGTAAAACCAGGACGAAAGTCAGGGTCCTCGACGACTCCGAGGAGAAAGGCATCATCTACAGAGAGATGTTGTCTGAGATGAGCAGAAACGAAGAACTGCAAAAGAACAAAGCTTTGATCGCCTACATAGGCACGGGCAGTCTCGGAGTGGCCTGGTACAAAAGAGGGAGGCTGTACAGCACTCAGAATATAAAACTGGGATCTTTGAAATTGACGGAACTGCTCGGGGAGCTTCAATCGAAAACCAACAGGTTCCACCAGATAGTCGAGGATTATCTGAGTTCCTTTAAGGAAATGATACCCAAATCCTCGCCTTTCGGAAAGATCGACCATTTCGTTGTATGCGGCCAGGAAATAGAGATCATCGCTTCCTTATGTGCAACCTCTGCCGGTACGGAGATCACTCAAATTCCGATTGCGAAGCTGGACGAACTGTACGATAACCTCAAGAGTAAGACACCATCGGAGGTTGCCCAGATGTATGGAATTGACGAAGAAGTGGCCGAAATACTCCTCCCTTCTCTGGGAATCTACAGGCTTCTTGCCAGTTTCACCAGAAGTAAGTACATATACGCCAGCCGTGTCACCCTTCAGGATGCCCTGCTGAAGGAGATTCTTCTGACCAGAGAGGCTAAAAAACGTCTCGAAAGCTTCAGAGAAGATATAATACAGTGTGCTAGGACCCTCGGGAAACGTTTTTTCTTCGACGAAGAACACGGAAACAGAGTGGTCAGGAACGCTATGGCGATCTTCCAGAAATTAAAAACACCTTACGGACTGGACGAAAACGATGCGCTGATTCTTAAAGTTGCTTCACTCGTTCACGATATAGGCAAATACGTTAATTTCACAGAACATTACAGAAGATCCTACGAACTCATAAGGGGTTCGAATCTGCCGGGTGTTAGTCAAGCGGATCTGGAAACAATAGCCCTGATCTCTCTTTTTCACAGTAATCTCGTTCCATCGGAATCGGACCCCGCATTAGGACTTCTTTCCATGGAGCAGAGAGTTCGGGTTTCCAAACTGGCAGGTATATTGAGGCTCGCCGATGCGCTCGACAGATCCCACTCGGAAAAAATAGATGTTATGAAGGTAAGGATGAAGGATAACGAGATTTCCTTAACTATTCACTCGAGAGAGGACATTCTTCTAGAAGAGTGGGCCTTCAACAGCAAGGCCAGACTTTTCGAAGAGGCTTTTGGCCTGAAAGTTAACCTCAAAAAGAAGGTGAATCCCGTTGAATCTTGACGATCCCAATCTGTACCTGAACAGGGAACTCAGCTGGCTTGATTTCAACGAAAGAGTTCTGGAGGAGGCTTTCGACAAGGAAAATCCGGTTTTAGAAAGGCTGAAATTTCTTTCGATCACATCCTCTAACCTCGACGAATTTTTTATGATAAGAGTAGCCGGTCTCAAAGAACAGGAAGAGGCCGGGTATGCAGGTAGAGACCCATCAGGTATGACCGCGACTGAACAGCTCAAGGCCATTTCAATCAAGGTTCACGAATTGGTTGAACGTCAAAACAACTGCCTTCACAGATCGCTACTGCCGGCGTTGAAAAAAGAAAATATCTTCTTTCTCAAACTCGACGAATTTGACGGTGAGCAGAAAGAATATATCGAGAGGTACTTCATAGATACCGTATATCCCGTTGTCACACCGATGGCGATCGATCAGTCGAGACCCTTCCCTTTTCTCCAGAACAGAAGCATCAATCTTGGGGTGGTACTGGAGCAGGAGGAGCAACCGCTCTTTGCCGTGGTACAGATACCTCCCGTTCTTCCTAGATTGATCAAGCTGCCTTCGAAGAGGGGAGAGTGTTTCACTTTCATGGGAGATATCTTGAAATCCCATATGAACCGGCTCTTCTCGGGATACCATATCAGAGATATCCATGCCTTCAGGATCACACGAAACGCCGACTTGAGTATCGAAGAGGAAGATGCCCACGATTTGCTGATCGAGATAGAGAAATCCCTTCAAAGACGTAGATGGGGCTTTCCGGTGAGGCTAGAGATCGAAAGGGGGATGAACGTTGAATTGAGAGAGTACCTGAAAGAGATGCTTGAGCTGGCAGATGAGGATATATACGTTTCGGGACCGCCTCTCGATCTCACGCTGTGGATGAAATTCCTTCAACTGAAAGCTTTCGATAACCTCAGATATCCAAAGGCACTTCCGCAGGCTTCGCCCGACCTTTACGGTCAGGACGATCTCTTCAAGATCATAAGGGACGAAGATACAATGCTTCACCACCCTTTCGAATCATTTCAACATATATCTGATCTGGTTTACAAAGCGGCCGAAGACCCCCGTGTACTGGCCATAAAGCAGACGCTCTACAGGGTTAGCGGAAATTCTCCGATCATCGATGCGCTGGTGCATGCGGCCGATAATGGAAAACAAGTTACGGTACTCGTGGAGATCAAGGCCAGGTTCGACGAAGAGAGCAACATACAGTGGGCCAAAACGCTCGAAAGAGCGGGCTGCCACGTGGTGTACGGACTGGTGGGGTTGAAGACACACGTGAAAATGCTACTGGTAGTGAGGGAAGAAGACGACGGTATAAGGCGTTACCTTCATCTGAGCACGGGAAATTACAACGATACGACAGCAAGGCTATACACGGACATTGGACTGCTGACGGTGAGAGATCAACTAACAACCGATGCTTCAGCACTTTTCAACGTACTCACGGGTTACTCTTTGCCTCCAAGATGGAAAGCCTTCGCCGTGGCTCCTTACAACCTACGCGAAACTTTCCTGAGACTCGTTCAATCAGAGATAGACAACGCCTCCAGGGGTTACGAAGCCCGCATAATCATCAAGATCAACTCCCTGCTGGATAAAGAATGCATAAAAAAACTCTATGAAGCTTCGATCGCCGGTGTCAGGATCGATCTTATAGTTCGGGGCATCTGCTGCCTCAAGTCAGGCATCGAGGGCGTCAGCGACAATATAAGAGTCATAAGCGTTGTAGGCAGATACCTTGAACACAGCCGGATCTTCTACTTTCAGAACAGAGACAACCCCAAGTTCTTTCTTTCCAGTGCCGATCTCATGCCAAGAAACCTCGACAGAAGAATAGAGGTGATGTTTCCTGTAGAGGACGAGAGGCTCAGGAAGAGGCTGAAATCAATACTGGAGATTGTGTTGAAAGATACTGTAAAGGCCAGACTCCAGTTTCCTGACGGGAAATACAAAAAAGTTGACAGAAGGGGTAAACCACTGGTGAATTCTCAAGAGATGCTGCATAAAGCCGCGATATCCAGGCTCAGGAAGTTCGAAAAAGAAAGAATCTCTGAGCTGGCCAGCAACCCGGTGTTGAGATCGAGAGAAAAAGCATGAAAATGAACGAACGTCGGAAAGGGTCTCTTCATTTTTTGCAGCAATAAATAAAATAGAAAAAATGCACTCAACGTCGATATTCATTCAAGAATGGCTGTAAACGGCCGATTCCAGGTTTATTCGTTGAGAGATTAAGTAGTAAGCTATTACTGAAGGGGGAGTTCTCTGTGATAAGTCGAAAACTCGACTCTGAGAACATTGGAAAATCAAATCGCAGGCTTGTTCTTCAACTACTGAGGAAAAACCTGATCACGACGAGGAGAGATCTTGCCTCCGTCTCCGGGCTAAATCCCAGTACTGTGACTAAAATAATCCGTGAGTTTTTACTTGCCGGTCTTTGCGAGGAAATCAGCACGGAGGTGACCGACAGGATCGGTAGAAAGGCCATAGAACTCCGTCTGAATCGTAAGGCCTATGTATCGATCGTCGTAGATATTGGGGTCGAAGAAACCAGCATAGGCAAGGGGTATTTCGATGGAACGACCTCAACAATAAGTAGTTTCAGTACTCCTTCAACATTCGAGGAATTCACAGAGGTTCTCGTTGAGAAGACGGGAGAGGTAGTGAAAAAAATACCTAAATACAAATTTCTTGGGTACTCCATATCCGTCCCCGGCATGGTAGATGTTGAACGATCCAAGATAGTTTACGTGCCGCACCTCGGATGGAAAGATGTTTTCCTGAAGGACTCTCTCTCAAAAAGATATCCTGTCGTACTGGACAACGAAGCCAATCTCTCACTGATAGCGGAAAAGTGGAACAATCCCGGTCTTGCCGGACTCGGAGATATCGTATTCGTATATGTTTCAGAAGGTATCGGTTGCGGGATCATGCTGGGCGGACAGATCCACCGGGGCCGCGATTACTCAGCCGGAGAAATCGGCCATATGACAGTGCAGCTCGATGGACCTAAATGCTACTGCGGCAACAGTGGTTGCTGGGAAACCTTCGCATCCAGTGAGGCAATTGTGAGAAAGGCGCAATCGGAGGGACTTGAGCTGAAAGGTTCAAATAATAACGAAAGATACCTGGATATTTTGAAGAATTATGAAAAGAGTGAATATTCCTTTTTGATTGAGGAAATAGAAAAGAGTTTGGCCGTTGGAATAGTCAACATAGTGAATTCACTGGACCCGGAGGTAATCGTCCTTGGGGGAGTGGCTTCCATGCTTCCGGAAGAAGCGCTCAAACGCCTCACCGGAATCGTCAACTCCAGAGTTCTGTATGCAACCGGACAGAACATAGAAGTGAGGAGAAGCATTCTCGACACTCACGGCAAGACCAGTTCGAATATGATAGGCGCAGCACTACATATCATCGAGCGCAGAGTAGATGATTTCATCTGAAGGGGCGATCTATGGAGGTCTTTGTTGGAATCGACATCGGTACAACCTCAGTGAAGGCGATAGCCGTTGATAGCAAGGGCAAGATACAAAAATCTCTCTCTAGAAGCCTTCCTTTGCATACGCCAAAACCGGGATGGGTCCAGCAAAACCCGAAAGATTGGTGGCAAGCTGTCGTTGAAGTGCTCTCAGAGCTTTCTAAAAGCGGTTGTAGAATAGCCGCCATCTCCGTGAGTGGTCAGATGCACAGCCTGGTCGCACTAGACGATAGAGATGAACCGGTGTATCCATCCATTCTCTGGTGCGATCAACGAACCGAGAAGCAGTGCGAAGAACTCACCGGTAAACTCGGTGGTGAGAGGGCAGTCATTGAATCCTTCGGGAATCCCATTCTTACAGGCTTCACCCTTCCAAAATTTTTATGGCTCTCAGAAAACGAACCTGAACGTTTTTCGACGATCATCAAATGGATGCTTCCTAAAGATTACGTAGCCTACCGCCTCACGGGAAGATCTACGATCGACTACTCGGACGCTTCCGGCACCTCGGCCTTGACTCTGGAAGGAGAGTTTTCGACACGGGCGCTTGAACTGTGTAGCATAAATCGATCATCAAATCCCGAACTCGTCAGTTCGGGCGAAGTCATAGGATCTGTACTCGAAGGAACAATCCCGGGACTGGAGGGAATCCCGGTGGTGGCTGGAGGAGCCGACAACGCCTCCGCGGCCTTCGGTTGTGGAGTGGAATGGCCTGGCGATACCATGGTCAGCCTCGGAACTTCGGGCACGGTGGTGGCGGTTACGAACAGTGCGGTACCCGATACCACCGGAGGCATTCACCTCTTCAGGCACGTTTCCAGTGATTCCTTCTACCACATGGCGGTCATACTTTCGGCAACCAACTCGCTGAACTGGTTCAAGGAAAGGTTCGCCGGTGAAATCGAGCTCGGCGAGATCGAGGCTATCGTTTCCGGTACGCCCGTAGGTTCAAACGGAATTATCTTTCTACCTTATCTCAACGGCGAGAGGACTCCACATCGTGACCCGAACGCCAGAGGTACGCTTTTTGGTTTTTCTTCCTTCCACGGCAAGGGAGACGTGTTCAGGAGCATTTACGAAGGAGTCGCCTTCGCGCTTAGGGAAGGAGCTGATCTCATAAAGAGATTGGGAACGTCTATAGAAAGGATCAGAATAGTGGGTGGCGGTTCGAGAAGTGATACATGGTGCCAGATAATTGCCGACAACCTGGGAAGAGAGGTCTGGTCTCCTCGGGTCGATGAAGGTGCCGCCTATGGCTCTGCCAGACTCGCAGCCATGGCTATGGGGTTGGAATCGGATTCCTGGATAAAGCTCGATAGGTGCTTTACGCCGAACTGTGAAGGAAAAGACGTTTACGATGCGATCTTTGAGATATACAGGGGTCTATACAGCAGCTTAAAAGAGAATTTTTTGGTTTTGGGCGAGCTACAAAAAAGATTGGTGAAATGAAAAGGGGGACAACATGATCTTCAAGGATATCGACAGAATTAGGTATATGGGACCGGACAACAGAGATCCTCTGGCTTTCAGCTTTTACGACGCGGAAGAAGAAGTCTTCGGGGTCAAAATGGGCGACTATCTCCGTTTCTCTGTAGCTTTCTGGCATACCTTCAAAGGCGATGGAAAGGATATGTTCGGAGATCCCAACGTAAGACGGGGATGGAGCACGATAAAGGATGAAATGACTCTTGCGAAGATCAAAATCGACGGACTCTTCGAACTCTGTGAAAAGCTGGATATAAAGTACTTCTGTTTCCACGATAGAGACATCGCTCCGGAGGGTGAAACTCTGCGAGAGGCCAACAGGAAACTTGATGAGATAGTCGTGCATATAAAGGACCATCTGAAAGATGGGAAAGTTCGCGTCCTTTGGGGGACCGCCAATCTCTTTTCAAACCCGCGATTCGTTCATGGAGCTGCAACTTCGTGTAGTGCAGAAGTTTTCGCTTACGCAGCAGCACAGGTCAAGAAGGCCCTCGAAATTACCAGAGAGCTGGGCGGAGAAAACTACGTTTTCTGGGGTGGTAGAGAGGGGTACGAAACTCTCCTCAACACAGATATGTCACTTGAGATAGACAACCTGGGCAGGTTCATGAGAATGGCCGTCGATTACGCCAAGGAGATCGGTTTCACCGGCCAGTTTTTAATCGAACCAAAGCCTATGGAGCCAACGAAGCATCAGTACGATTTCGATGTGGCCAATTCACTCGCTTTCCTCAGAAAGTACGGACTGGAAAACCACTTCAAATTCAACATAGAGGCCAACCACGCTACTCTGGCAGGTCATACCTTCCAGCACGAATTGAGGTACGCAAGGATCAACAGTATGCTTGGCAGTGTTGACGCAAACCAGGGTGATACGCTTCTCGGATGGGATACCGACCAGTTCCCGACCGATTTGTACACCACAACGCTAGCCATGTACGAAATAGCTCTGAACGGCGGTTTAAAACCCGGAGGATTGAATTTCGATGCTAAGGTCCGTAGAGGCTCAATGGAGGAGAAGAACCTCTTCGCCGCCCACATTGCAGGAATGGACACCTTCGCTCTTGGTCTGAAGGCAACCGCTCTGCTCCTTGAAGAAGGCTCTATCGAAAGGCTGTTGCAGGAGAGATATTCGAGCTTTTCTAAAGGAGTCGGAAAAGAGATTGTGGATGGAACGGCATCTTTTAAAAGTCTTGAGAGTTATATCCTAGACAGGAAAGATATATCACCGGAACCTTCGAATCAGGAATACCTTGAAAGACTTGTAAACTGGGCAATAGCAAACGCTGCCAGATAAAGCGCAACCGACTTGAAAGTAGGGCCATGCCTGAAAAGGCATGGCCCTTCATCGGCTGGTTCTTCGATATTCAGAAGTTGAGTGTGGCAAGCATGCCGGCGTAGTACCCGGCAAGCTGGTCCTTCATCGTCGGGTCTACCAGACCCAAGAAGACAAAAAACTCACCCGGGCCAAACGTTTCGGGATTTGGCGATTCCGAGAACAGCGCTATCCAGCAGAGCTGACCGGAGAAATCGAGTGTGTAAAGATTGATCGACGACTCGCCTTCTATCTTTATTGTGTGACTGGCAGCGATGCTGTACCCTCCGAAGGCACCGAGATAGGTACCGACTATTTCGCCGAGGATTTCGGTCGTCACGGCAGACTCATAAAACTCCCCTACCATGAATTTCGCCAGGATCATTCCACCAATACCCAGGTCTGCAACTTCGAACCCATCGCCCATCAAGAATTCAACGGAAAATTCCGGTGGCATTGCGAAGCCAAAATACTCGCCCTCAACGTCTTTCCAGGAATCTATGTTCTCAATTTCTACATCTTCCCCGGCGAGCAGGCTGGCGATGATTCTTATGAACGGGTCGTCGGGTACGGTAACTTCCACGATAGGGGGTTCGATTATCTCGGGTGTAACTACCGGTTCGACTATCGCCTCAGTCTGGTAAACGAAGCTTCCCACCACACCAGCTATCCAGGATTTGGCCATGTCCAGAGCCGGCCCGGTGAAATTCGATGGTTCGAAGAAGAAAATGGCTACGGAGCCGGCGCTTGTAACATCAAGGCTCTCCTTCGGAGAGTAAACGATCACCGAGGGAAAATCAACGGTTTGCCCCGTTATTTTTAACGAAGCCAGATAGGCTGCCAGCCCGTTGTCGAAAGACCTCTTCTCTTCGAAAGACTTCTCTCCGGTAGCTTTATCTCCATACACAGATGAAACAACAGTGTTCAGCAACTCCTGAAGGTCATAGCTTTCGAGCTGATAGTAGAAAAGCCATCCGAAAAGCCGCCCTTCTGAATCGTATATTCTCACATCGTAATTCACATCGTATTTTTGAGTCGATATCGAAAAATGCTGGGGCAGCTTCAACTCTCGATTGCCGACGATAAAAGAGGTCCATGTCGGGTCTTCCGGTTCTTTCCAGCCATCTCTGAAGGATTGTAGCAGAGGATCGACCGTTCTCAGGGTGAGTGTCTCAAGCGGAGAAACTGCCGGTGTGGCCTGCGTTGCCTCCGGGGTCAAGGTTCTTAGACCCAGCTGTCCAAAAAGCGCGATTGAAATAGTCATAAAGAGAAGGAATAAAATGAATTTCCTCATATAAACACCTCCAAGTGAGATTCCAGGTATTACTCTGGTCTAAAGAAAATTGTACTACCACGGCTTATAGATATATGCACAGTGGAAAGTGACTCATCTGTAGATCAGGCAGGTTTATCGTACCCCAGCGAACCAAAATGCCATCTCAATCCTATGAATTCAATAGCCTTCTTCAGAGCCTGATTGATGGGATATACTCTTTCAGCCAGATACGGATCAATACCCCTTACCCGCCTTGCGAAGTTGGAAAACACAGGTATATCGAGGCCGCCGTTGACACTGTCAACGACCTTCCGCATTATATCCGGGTAGTTGACTTTCACGAGTTTGCAGATCACGGGCACCGGAAATGCGTCTCTTCCAATCATTGCGGAAAAGCCAAAAAGCCGGCACATCAACGGTCTGAATCCATAGTGGCTGCAACCCCCTTCTGGAAGCAATGAGGCATCGTTTTGCAGCAAAACACAGGGATCATCTTCTGTCTTTAATTCCAGAATTTCCAACAATTGTCCGGCTTTATCGTTCTGCCATAAGTTCATAGAGAGCGGAAGAAACTCAAGGATAGAAACCTCGATGTTCGAAGAAGGCGTCTCGCAACAACTTCTGCAGCCGGGAAGACACCTGAGACCGGTTTGAAGCATCGTTCTGTTTATGCTGGCGTTCAGCTCTTCGTAGATCTCTTCGAGCTGGGCGATTCTTGCAAATATGTCTGCGAAGTCCAGTTCACTGTTCATAGATCACACTCCTGGAGAGCCGGAAGATCAACGTGCCGGGTTTCGAAATAAATACACTTGATTATTCAAGAAAGCCGTTTAGATACATTCAGCGGCTACCACACCCGGATATAGGTGTAAATCTCCGTAATGCTTCACTTTCAAATACTAATCTTCGCAGATTAATTCCCGTAGTTCGTATTCTTAAAGAATCTCGCAACAGTTACACAAACAAGGGGCTGTCATGTAATACGAAGATGGTTACTCTTTGCTTTGAAGAGTTGTTGTCTTCTATATCATCAAATAAGAGGAGGCCCTTGAACTTATACTTCACTCTTCCCGGTTTTCTTCCACTGGTTTCTCCGACTCGGTGTCGAAAAGCCAGTGAATGAACTGAGCAAAACCCTGTCCGGCAGATTTCAAAGCCTTTTTGAAGGCGTCTACCGTCGTATTCACATCCTGTCTGTACACGACGAGCTCCGAAGTTGCAGGCGTTTCCTCCTCCGATAATGATTCCAGCTTTCTTATAAGGTTTTCTATCACTTCTTTGCTTTCTTGAAGTTCACTTCTCAGAGATTCGTTTTCCCATTCTAGATCGGAGAGCTTTTTCTGAAGTACAGCGACCTCTTCGGATCCAGAGCTTCGATACACATCTTCAAAGGCTTTGTGGGCAGCCTCTTTAATGGTAAAGCCACTGGCTGTGTATTGGGGAATCTTTTTGACGACCGAAACCGTGCTTTCGTCGATCGCCTTCACCAGACCCTCATCGATAAGGACCTTTGCGTAGTTCCTGACGGTGTCATACTTAAGACCACTCACCTGAGAAAGTTCCCTGTAGTTCATGGTTACCCCTCCATGCTTCGATTATCATACGCCATATAAAGTATAGCAGAGTGTCCGCAAATTCCTTCTCAATATCCGTTTCTAACCTTTCAAAAGGTTTTCGGACATACCATCTGGTATCAT
>NZ_DAOSEH010000014.1:0-31733 GCF_035363035.1 Mesotoga sp.
TGTACCCGAAGGATGGCCAGCTCATATCGATCGCCTGTAGTTTTCCCTCGAAGATCTCTACGGGAAAGTTCATGTAGGGCTTGGCGTTGAAGTCGATCCCGTGGCTTATGTAGCTTCTGTAATCCTTGGGAACGTCCAGGTTGATATACCCTTTCAGGTTCTGAGAGATATCGCTTTCAAAGGCAAGTACCGTCCATGGTTTCAGAGTATCGTACCTGTACCTGAGATAGAGGGGTACTTTAGACTCCAGCCAGGAGGTCTCCTTGAAAGGCTCGAAGTTATGGATCAGAAACTGCGGGGTGAGCCTGAAAGAGACCTCGGTAACGCTGTTTGATTTCAACGGGGAAGTACCCATCTGAACAGACGCGAACGATTCGGGAATGGCCGTGTTGGGTGTGAAGAGAGTCTTTCCTTCGATCAGGTTTCTTCCCAGAAGCAGATCGTGTTCGAGTGTACCCTTCAGGATAAGTTCACCCTGATTCGCAAGAAGTGCGATCGAGAGTACGAGGAGTATCGGCAGAAGGATCTTTTTCATCATAAACCTCCCTTGATTGTAAATGTTTTTATGAAACCGATATTCGTATAGAAGTGAAAGCGCTCCTTGAACATGAATCTGGCCGAGGCGAAGATAGACGCGTCATTTCCAATTGCCAACAATCCCTTCAGGGAGAGCGATACAGATCGCTTTATAGGCTCTTTCGGACCGTACCAGTCGGGATCAAAAGGCGGATAATACGGAGAAGTGATATCTATTGAACCGGTCCTCACATATTCGAGAAGGCCCGTGAAGGACAGCTCGGGTCTTTCGTATTTCACGCCTACCAGATCCACGACAGAGTCGGGACCGTAAGGAAAGCCGAAAAACCCCGATACTATGGGCCATGAGTCCAGCCAGAGTACGTTGAACCTATAAGCGTACGTGAACTTACCTATATCCTCGCCCCTGTTGTAAAGATAGGTCGTCGCGTGGTAGTGTTCGTAGAAGAGTTTCATGCCGCCCGCGACTGCCAGTGTTTCATCTCTTATCGCGTGTTTCCTGTCGATCATATCGGGCCCCGCGTAGACCTCTCCCGGTATCGAGTAAGATATTCCGGCGAGCCAGCCGAAGGCGGTGGGATTGGAGTTGGATCCTTCGCTCGCCAGTCTGAAATCGTCCAGGGTGAATTCACCGTAGATAAGACTTTCACCGAACTTCGCCTCGGCCGCCAGCGTTGCCGTCACGTTGGAACGGTCCTGGTAAGTGTGGTGGTATATCAGAAAGGGCCCCAGATCTTGAAGATCTGGATAGACACCGTAAACCAGATTTTCTTCGCCGAAGGTCACTTTGAGGTTTTCGTTCATGAAGCCGAACCTGTGCCCAAGGAGTGTTTTTGGTGCGCCGTAGATCGTTCTGTCCGCCGAGATGGCAAAGAAATTGTAGAAATACTCCCACGCTTTTCCCTCTGCCGAAAGCCGAACCCAGAGGTTATCGAAATAAGGCAACACGTCCGACAGAACGAAGCTGTAGACTGCCGGGCCGAGGCTGAGTTTTCGACGACCGATAGAGAGATGGAAGTTTTCGTCGAGCCACTGATAGTAACCTATTCTGGGAAAGTTCATATCCACCGCCGGAACTATTGAACCGGGAGAAAGAGGCAGATTGGAGAAATGGTTTCCGGTGAGAAAGGAAGAAAATTCCTGTCTCAGATCCATATTTATGTAAGCGGTTGATTTTCCAAATTCGATATTCAATCCTCCCGAAAATACGGGTGGTAGATCGAAGTATCTACAGAGATCTTCGAGATCGGGTTTATAACTGTCCGGAAACAGCGGAATATTATCGAGCGAGAGAGCAGGTGAAACTACCACAAAAAAGCCTGTACCGCCTATGCAAATGAGTGGTATCATTATTAGAATCGTTAACAGCAGATAACTCTTAGTCATGATCGTCCCCCCCACTTGATTTTACACCGGAGGAGCAGGGTTTTGTCTGATTCGAATCTCGCAACGGGAAAATCGAACATTAGAGAGATTTTAACGGAATTTCTCGTCTATTCAAACCTGAGTTTGACCTCTCTTTTCAGTCAGTTCTTCGATTCAAAAGGTTATTCGCCGATACAGATAGGGATTTTAATGGCCATATCGCCGACTTTCTCGCTGCTGGCCAATCCCTTCTGGTTTTCACTTTCAAAGAAGAGCGCGCCAGGAATACTGGGATTGATGACCTTCGTCGCGGCAATGGTTGTCTGGGGCGTATACCTTTCAAGCAGTTTCGTTTTAGCCTTTGTCTCGGTGTCCGCCATGGCCTTCTTCATTGCCAGCCTCATTCCGATCACCGAATCCATAGTCGTCCCCTCCCTGCGCATCAAAGGCAGAAGATTCGATAGAGTCAGGCTCTTTGGCACGGTAGGATACGCTTCAACGGCTCTCCTGTCGAGCTTTCTAGTAGAGATAAGCTTCTCCAGTATCTTCATTCTCTCCTCGGTGGCCCTGCTACTTCTAAGCGTCATCAGCCGGGGATATCCCTCGCGAAGCGCTGCGGTGAGCGAGGAAAGAACCGGTGGCGGAAGACTGCCGGTAACCTTCATCGTGATGCTGGCAGTCGGCGTGGCTTCGATCACCATAGGGGCCTTCGGCTCGACCTTTTTTCCCGTGTTGACCAGAGAGCTCGGTTTCGATCTATCGGCCGCCGGAATGGGCTACTCTCTCATGGCCTTTTCGGAGGTCCCATTTCTGTTTTTCGCCGACAGGCTTCTGGGTAAATTAGGCAATTTCAAAATACTCCTGCTCGGACTCTTTCTCACCGGTCTGAGATGGTTCCTGACCTCTCTGGTGGATTCATTTCCTCTGTTCATGGCTTTGCAGTCTCTTCACGGTCTCAACTACGTAATCGTCTATTATTCGGTGTTCAACTACATACATTTTAAACTTCCCGGCGATGTTGCCCTTAAGGCTCAGGCGATCTACTGGATGTCCACTATGGGTATAAGTTACCTCCTGGGTTCTGTGGCAGGAGGCTTTCTGGTCGATACTTTCGGATTGAAAACCGTCTATTTTTCGCTGGGGATGTTTGGTATGCTGTTATCGGTAGTGTTTACCGTTGTGTTGATATATACAGGAAAAAGATTCCGACCAATCAATTGATCTTCATGGTCAGCATAGCTCCGGTGTTCTTACCGGTCTTCCAGTCCTCCTGGAGCAGTACGGCGGCGTCCCTTCCGCTGAAGGCTATATCAACCGGGTATCCTTCGAGCTTTACCGTTTCAACGAACCTGCCGTTTTCGTCGAGGATTTCGAGAGTGCCCGTTATCGTTTCGAGAACGTAGATCCTGCCACCGTGGAGGACAGCCTTTATTGGCCCTTTACCGAGAAGATCGTAAGAAGTGGTACTGTAATTCTCGAGATCTATACTCATTATCCTGTCCTCGCCGGTTATGGAAATCCACAGCTTACCACTCTGCATGACCGGGTAGTTGGGATATCTTCCGAGCTCGATCGTCTTTATTTCCTTGAGGGTGTTTTTGTTGAGGATTTTCAGATTCTCTTCCATGTACGAGACCAGAAACAGTCTATCCCCATCGATAGAGATGTAGGAAGGTCTCTTGCCGATATCGAGACTGACCGAGAGCTGACCGTCGATATCGAAGACCATCAAACCCTTTTCCGTCTCCATAGAGCGGTTCAACGTGTTGTAGTTGTAGAAGAGAGAGACATAGAAGCGACTGGAATCCTCGGCAATCGTGAGCGCTGTCACCGGCAGTTTATAACGCTTCAAAATCGTCCTGTTGCCGGTATCGAGAACTATCAGCTCATTTTCGTTCGAGAGTATGCCGAGCCTTCCATCGATGAAAGCGCCGGTTATGAGCCTGCTGGAAGTAGGTATCTCGTCTATCTTTTTCCACCTGCCGGGGTAACCTGAGGCGTCTATGATCACGAGTCTGCCGCTGAAGAAGCCAAAACAGTACAGTTTCCCGTCCCTGTAGATAATATCGTTCACACCGTCGTTCTTAATCGCGTCCATAATAGTTACAGGTTTGAAAGAGGAATCGAAGACTATCAGCTCCGAATCGCCTTTGACCAGTGTGACGTAGTAGATACCGTAACCGTTTTCAACCTTCACGATTCCCGACGGCATTATGCCCAGCGGGTACCTCTGGCCGATCACGACCGAACCGGATGCAATAGATACAATCACCAAACAGAATGAAATAAAGAATAATCTCTTCAAGGCTTCTTCACCACGTAAACCAGCAATTCCTCTTTGAAATTCGAGGCTATGTTGAAGTCATGGGTGTAAACGTCCAGTTTGTTTCCTTTAATAGAACTTCCAGTGTCCTCGACAACGAAGAACCCTTTGTTGGGAGATGACGAGAAGAACGGTATATACACTATGGAACCGGTCGGAATGACAGTCGGGTCTGTGGCGACGGTCCTGTAACCCTTCACGTAATTGCCGCTGGCGGTCATCTTGAAAGACGGAGAGGTGGGATTCTTGCCGTCGTCCCATTCGGTGTACATGGTGACCTGGAAAGTACCGGCGTTGTCGAAGATGATGTCGGCCGGGTTGACGGGAACGTCGGATTTCCAGAATTCGAAGTGCAGGTTTCCCTTGATTTCGCTCGCGATTCCGATCGTGTCGCCCACCCTTACAAAATCCCCTTTCGATACGGTTCTGCTTCCCAGACGCGCATAGACCGTCTTGATGTTGTTCCCGTGGTCCACCACGACCATTTCTCCGTACAGGTCGTTGACCCTCTCCGAGAGTATTACTTTGCCGGGCAGAAATGCCGTGATTCTCGAATTGACAGGCACCGTGAGGTCTATACCGGGGTTGGCATAGCCGTAATCGTAGCTTCCGAAGTTGGATTCGATAGAATCGACAAGAAACTCGATTCCCAGATTGAGCCCGAAGTGTGAAGCCAGAGAGGCTTTGGCCATAAGGTTGTCCAGCGAGAGAGGTATTTTGATCTCATCGCCCCTGTATATAAGGTTCCAGTTGCTTATTTCCGGGTTCATCTCTTTCAGCTGATCCATTGTTATTCCATAAGCCTTCGCGATACTGGATAGGTTGTCGCCGGATTTCACTATATAGGAAATATAAGAGACGGGTTCTATGGTTTCGTAGGCCGCCGCTCCGAGCCTGCTCCTTATATCGGAGATCTCGCCGAGAAAAGTGCTCATCGAGACATAGTCGTCCGAACTCTCCGACTGAACGTTTTCGGCCAGACTCCTGGTCCTTGCGTCCATCTCATCTATGCGCGAGACCAGCTCGTTGAAAAGCTCCCTGTCTATGGCGGAGGATCCCACGGTTCTTTCGAGCTCGCCCAGCCTTGTGAGAAGCGATTCGTATTTTGCGTTATCGACCTCGGTGTTGTCGGATCTGGAGGCCAGTTCCTCGATCTTCGCCATCAATTCTTCGTACCTGCCGTCGTCGGGTTCCTGAATATTTATCACAGGCGGCTGGATTTCGATCTCGTCGAGCCTGGCCAGAAGTTCCAGGTACTTGGAGTCGTCTATGGAGCTGTCGTAGGTGTTGATCTCGGAGATTCTCTCGACCAGTTCGGTGTATCTGGAGTAATTGAGAGTCTCCAGAGCCTGCACTTTCCTGTTCAGATCGTCGATCTCTTTAGTGACTATGTTGCTCTGTACCGAAGAGCCGAGGACGCCGTCGATCTTGTCGTAAAGCGTTCTCACTATGGCAGCCGAAGAGGCAGAATCTATAACCGATTCTGCCAGCAGATTCTTGATTAGCCGGAGTTCGTACTTGAGCTGTTCTATCTCTTCATACCCAATAGAGGCCGGCTCTATCGCCTGGACGAAATTAAAACGGAAAGTCAGTTCTTCGATCGCGTCCTCCAGTTGAACTATTCGCCGCTGTTCCGTGGCCAGGGAATCTATCTTCTTCTCCAGGGCGTCCATCCTGAGAAGAAAATCATCCCGGGTTATGAAAATAGAATCACAGCCTGCGAAGAAAAGCAGGCTCGCCGAAGCTATTACCAGAAGGATGATCTTTTTCACCTGAATCAACCCCCTCCCGCGGGAATGGTTATGAACTCGAGGGGCAAGAAAGTCATATCAATCTCTCTCCCCTTGAAAACCTCGCTCAAAAGGCCCAGACCGGATACCAGATAATCGTAATCACCCAGAACCTCTATCACGATGGGTGAAATAGTCGTAGGTTCACCATCGATTATAACAGTTGAGCCTACACATCTTATATATGTATAAGGCAAAATTCTCTTTCCGTTCAAGGAGATGCTCGTTGCCTTAAGCGAGTAAAGTTCGTTCATCACTACCAGTAGATCGCTGTCGTGCAGTATACTGCTCCCCTTGAAACCAGATTCGATTCTGATCCTTATACCGCTGCCCTCGGTCGCGTCGTACGTGGGTACAGTCGGGATTTCCGGGAGTCTTATGGAGTCAAGCTTCGAAATCAATTCGACCTTAATTGTCTCAACGTTCTTGAGGAATTCCGACTCCATAAGCTCTATCTTCCCGGCCAGTTCTTCTATTTTATATTGATTTTCCGGGACTTCCTTATTCTCGCCCAAAAGCAAGTGTAATTCATTTACGGACTCTTCGAGACTATCCAGTGTTTCATTCAGCGTCGAGTATTCTTGAGAATTGGTAGTATTGAGTTTGTCGAGGACCGTTTGGAGGCTTGTAAAATCCTCCTTGAAAGAGAGTATCTGAGGGCTGTAATCAACGATATTGAGAGATTCAACCGCGTCTTTCACTTTCCCGATTTCAGCGGAGAGCGCCTTCAGTTCGATTTCCAGGTTTTTCGTTCCGATATTGTTTGTGCTGGAAAGGATCTCGTTCCTCAGGCCGACAGTGTATATGAGAGTTATTACCGAAATGACAGTTAGAGCGGCCACCAGCGAAACGATCAAGACGGTCTTCATTAAAAACTTCACCTCCAAAACAAAAGCGGCGGCTTGAGAGCCGCCGCTCAGCCTTGAAGACTATTTTACCTTCTCTTTCAGTTCCTTGCCAGGTACGAACTTCGGTACCTTTCCGCCGGGGATGGTGATAGGTTTCTTCGTCCTCGGGTTGACTCCCTTTCTTGCCTTTCTGGAAGCCACCATGAACGTACCGAAACCTACGAGTCTGACAACTTCGCCCTTGGACAGGGTCTTTTCGACTATTTCGATTACGGTGTCCAGGGTCTTGCCGGCATCTTTCTTGGTTACGCCTGTTCTCTCTGCGATTTCAGCGATGAGTTCCTTTTTGTTCATACAGTTCCCCCCTTCGCATGAGATATCGCTATTATTCTACCACTCCGCGGCTCAATTACCAAATCCCTTTCAGAGGTCGATTTCATTCGCTATCTCCGGAATTTCCCTCTGAGAACCAAATAATGGCTTTCAGACTCTCCATATGGCGTCAAAAGCTGGAAAGCCCTCGCTACATAACCAAAGTCAGTGTATAATTTTGATGGAGGTGGTTATTCGTGAAGATATTTTTGGTAGCTACTCTTTTGATTTTTTCGACTCTTTTGTCGGCCACAGTAAACTTCATAAACCCGGTTGGACCGACACTGGTTCCGATCGCCCAGCTTCTATCTTCAAACGTTCCGGAGGAAGTTCCCGGTCTCGAGATTAATTTCTGGCGTTCGGTTGACGAAGCCATTTCACTTATCGTCGGCAAAAAGGCTCAGCTTAGCCTTCTTCCTGTAACTATCGGAGCGAAACTGGCCTCTAGCGGTATAGATATCAAGCTGGCTGCGGTCAGTATGTGGAACGGTTTTTACTTCATAACCATAGAAAAGGCGATTTCCAGTGTCGAAGATCTTGTGGGTATGGAAGTTTTCACGCTTCATGCCCCCGGGCAGACGGCCGATATCATCCTGAAAGGAGCCATTGAGAAGAGCTCCCTCAAGATCGGGAAAGACATAAAGATCGCCTATGTCGGCGGTGCCGAGGCCGTCCAGCTTCTGGCCTCCGGTAAGACCAGAGCTATACTGGTTCCCGAACCCTTTGCGACTCTCGCGATGACGAAGGTAGAAAAAGCCGTTAGATCGATGCCAATCGAAGAGCTATGGGCCTCCTTCAACGAAGAGAAGATCAACATCCCAACCTCGGGGCTTTTCGTCAGCGGCGATCTTGATAGAAGTGTCGTAGAAGCGTTCTTGATGCTCTACGGTCAATCGATGAGCCTCTCTCTGGCAGATCGAGTGGGAACCGCTTCGGTCGTTTCGGAAAAGATGGGTGGCTTTCCGATCCCGGTACTGGAGAAGGCGATAGATACGGCCGGTTTCAGATTCGCAGATTCTCAGGAAGCGAGGAGAGAAGTCACGATTTATCTGAGAAAGCTCTTTGAGCTAGATCCAGAGTTAACAGGTGAAGTGAATCTAGATGGGTTCTTCTTCTAGAAAGAAGGTAATATCTCCGCTATTGTCTATATTCATATTGATACTCGTATGGTTTGTGTCGGCGGAGATAGTTTCAAGCGACCTTCTTCTTCCCGGGCCCGTCGAGACTTTTGGGGGTCTCTGGAAAATCGTTACCAGCATCGATGGCTGGGAAACGATACTTGAAACGTGTGCCAAAGCCTTCGCCGGGCTTTTCATAGCCCTGGGAATGGCGCTGGTCAGCGGTTTTGTCATGGGTCTTGTCGAGATCGTTTACGAGCTACTCAAACCCGTTATGACCGTTCTCCAGTCTATCCCCATAGTTTCCTGGCTTGCACTGGCCATATTCTGGTGGGGAGTGGGGTTCAAATCACCGGTTTATATCGTCTTCCTGACACTGTTCCCCATATTTACCATAAACATCGCAGAGGGTGTAAGGAACGTTGACAAGAAACTGGTCGAAATGGCGAAGATCTACAGATTGCCCGGAAGGGTCGTGCTTACAAAGATCTACTTCTCTTCGGCTTTTCCTTTCATAGTCTCTTCGATGAGGGTTGGCATAGGTATCATGTGGAAGTCCGTTGCCGTTGCCGAGTTTATGGTTGGAACGTCCGGGATCGGAAGAGTCATTGCCGATTCCAAGTACTCTATAAATATCGTGAGGGTTTTCGCCTACACGCTTGTGCTGGTTGTACTGGGCATAGTCACGGAAAAGGCTCTCGACTTCATGATAAGGAAGGGTAACCGCTATGCTCTTAAAAATTGACGGACTCACGAAGAGGTTCGATGGGGAGACGGTTATCAATAACCTCAACTACAGTACAGAGGGCAAGTTCTTTCTCACTATACTCGGCAGTTCGGGGTGTGGAAAGACTACTTTGCTCCGTATTCTCGGCGGTGTCCTCAAACCTGATGAGGGTACTGTGCATATATCCAGCGAGCGCCTTGCCTTTGTCTTTCAGGACGATCGGCTGATACCGTGGATAACTGCCGGAGAAAATATCGACATAGTCTCGCCCGGCTGTGACGTGAACAGATACCTGAGACTGGTGGGCCTTGAGGGCCACGGAGGGAAGTATCCCTCACAGATGAGCGGCGGTATGAAACGAAGGCTCAATATAGCGAGGGCGATCGCCTTCGAGCCGGATCTTATACTCATGGACGAACCCTTCAACTCACTGGACGTCGTAATGAAGGACCGCTTGCTGGAAGAGATAAAGGAGATATGGCACGAAAGGAAACTCAGTATAGTAATGGTTACACACGACCCGAGAGAGGCGGCGAGACTGTCGACTGAGATAATGCTGGTTCGCGATGGCTTCGGCAAAACTGAAATAGTTAAGCTGGAAAACCCGATGGCCAGAAGCGCCGACGACATCGATACCATATCGAGAAGACTGCTGGAGAGAATGAAAGAATTTTCTTCTTTTGTTCAATAAAAAGCGAATGAATCGAAACAACCTTGATGTAGTATTTGCTGGCAGCAAAGAGGTGATTATTGTGAACTATAGAAGAGATCTGGTGATAGACCTAAATACGTTCGAGTTCAAAAAGGCGATAGATGCTTCGTTCGGGACAGACTTCATTGATGAAGTGACTCTGCTGGAACCGGTCAACGTCCATATAGATCTCTACAAAGACAAAGATTCGGTCATAGTTACCGGTAGCGTCAGTACCGCGGTCGAAGAAAGTTGTGCCCGCTGCCTGAAGCCGGTGGTTATACAGATAAAGGGAACAATCGAAGCGACTTACGTTCACGAGATAATGCTGAAGAGCGTCGATGATGCCGGCAAAGACGAGCTGGAGAACGTTATAAGATTAGAGGGAGAGCTTCTGGACTTGTCAGATCGAGTTATTGAGGCTATAATTGTTGAGGTTCCGCTGAAGACTCTATGCAGTAAGGATTGTGCGGGTCTGTGTCCGGCCTGTGGAACCAATCTGAACGAGAATCCCGATCACAAGTGCCAGGATCGGGCGATTGTTGATGATAGCTGGCACAAAGCGATCTCCGAATTGAAAACCAAATTGAAGAGTTAAATACAGGAGGGATTAAAGTGGCCGTTCCAAAGCAAAAACGAAGTAGAAGCAGAACTCATCTCAAGAGAGCGAAGACGTACAGGGCGATCACCGTCTCTGTTTCTACGTGTCCTAACTGCGGAGAACCCAAGCAACCTCACAGGGTTTGTCTGCACTGTGGTCATTACGGGGGAAGACAGATTCTTGAGATTGGTGAGTAATCCATGCCCGGCGTGAGAATCGCGCTCGATTCTGCTGGAGGAGACAGGGCACCGAAAGTGAATCTTGAAGGTGCTCTTCTGGCTCTGAAAGAGTTTCCCGATCTGGAAATACTTCTGGTCGGCAGGCAAGAGGAACTTTCCCCCGGTTTGAAAGGATATCCGGAGGCTTCAAGAATAAGAATAATCGATGCAAGAGAGGTCTTTCCAATGTCTGAAAAGCCCTCTCTTTTGTTGAGAAAGAAAGAGACTTCTCTTTATATAACGGCCCTGCAGGTCAAGGAAGGCGGAGCCGACGCGATGGTATCGGCCGGAAACACAGGTGGCGTACTCGTCGCGGCGCTTTTCGTTGTAGGCAGGATCAAAGGTGTCGAAAGAGGCGCGATCGCCGGAAAAATACCTTCTAAAAACGGCTATACGATCCTCATAGATGCCGGCGCGAACGCCGAAGTAAGAGCCGAACACCTCAGGGATTTCGGAATTATGGGTTACGAGTACGCCAGATTTCTGAGAAGAGAGCCGGTAAAAGTCGGGCTCCTCAACGTCGGCGAGGAGGAAGAGAAGGGCACCGAACTGACCAGAATGGCCTTTAATTACTTGAAGTCGGAACTGGGAGACAGCTTTGTCGGAAACGTCGAGGGAAGAGATATAAACTTCGGCGAGGTTGACGTCATAGTCAGCGGAGGCTTCGAAGGCAACGTTGCCCTGAAGGCCATTGAAGGGGCTGGAAAGCTCGTCTCTCAAAGACTAAGAGAAGAGATAAAAAAGAGTGGAATAGCCGGTCTTCTAGGTGCCCTGCTATTGAAGAAGGCCCTGGGAAGGCTCAGAAACTCCATGAATCCCAGCGAGTACGGCGGGGCTTTCATACTGGGTGTCAGGGGAGTGGTCTCCAAAGCCCACGGAAATTCCGACTCTCTCGCCATAAAGAACGCCATTAGAGTTGCGTACGAAGGTGTCAAGGGCGAGCTTGTGGAGAAAATTGGAAAGAGGTTTGGGGGGTAAGTGGTTTGTGTGGAATAGTGGGAATGGTGGGACGCGATTTAACGATCAAGAAACTCGTTGATGCGCTCAGGAAGCTTGAGTACCGGGGTTACGACTCGGCCGGCATAGCCTTCAGAACAAACGAGGGTCTGAGAGTGGAAAAGGCTGCCGGGAAGATAGATGTTCTCGAGTCTCATCTCGGGAATATGATGAACACCGACGTTCTTCAGGGCATGGCTCACACCAGGTGGGCGACCCACGGAGGGCCTTCGGACTTCAACGCACATCCACACACGGACTGTACTGGAAAGATCGCCGTCGTTCACAACGGCATAATCGAGAACTTCGATGAGCTCAGAACCGGCCTGGAGAGCAACGGCCATATATTCAAATCCTCCACGGACACCGAGGTGATAGCCCATCTCGTTGAGGACCATTACAGGGGAGACCTGGTCACCGCCTTGAGGCACACTCTAGTTGACCTTGAGGGCGCGTACGCGATAGGCGTGATGCATCAGGACCATCCCGATATAATAGTCGCGGCCAGAAAGGGTAGCCCTCTCGTCATAGGTGCAACACAGGGCGGAGGGTTCATGGCTTCGGATGTCACTCCTTTGCTCAAGTATCTGCGGGATGTGCATTTCATGGAAGACGGGGAGCTCGCCGTAATAAAATCGGGAAACGTGGAGATCTTGAAATTGGACGGTACTCCCAAAGTCAAGAACCCGACGAGGATCACCTGGAGCGAAGACGCGGCCGAGAAGGGCGGTTATCCTCACTTCATGTTGAAAGAGATATACGAAGAACCCCAGACACTCAGAAATGCTATCACCGGAAGAATAAAGAACAAACTGCCGCATTTCAGAGAGCTTGAAAAAATGGGCGAGGATTTAACGAAAATTAAGGGAGTAACCGTGCTAGCCTGCGGAACCAGCTACCATGCCGGGCTTGTTTTCCAGCGTTTCGTTCAGGATTACGCTGGTATCAAGGCCGATATAGACGTCGCATCGGAGTTCAGGTACAGAAACCTTCCGCTCGGCGAAGGAGACATCGTGGTTGCCATATCGCAGTCGGGTGAGACGGCCGATACACTCGAGGGGATAAGAAAGGCCAGACAATCCGGTGCAAGAGTGATCTCGCTCACCAATGTCGTCGGATCCACGATATCCAGAGAGAGCGATGCCGTCATATACATAAACGCCGGTCCGGAGATCGGTGTCGCAGCCACGAAAACATACGTCGCGCAGCTGGCGGTGCTTTTGCTTCTGGGTGCGGTGCTGGCGTTCAACAAAAGAAATCCCGAAGCGATATCGCAACTGGTGAACGAAATCGAAGGCATGCCCACGGTATTCGAGAATGTTCTGGCATCGGCCGACGAGCAGTGCCAGAGGCTGGCGAGAGAGTACCACCAGTTCAAGCACTTCATGTACATAGGAAGGGGTTACAGTTATCCGTCGGCACTCGAAGGGGCTCTAAAGCTAAAGGAAATCAGTTATATCCATGCCAGCGGATATCAGGCCGGAGAGTTGAAGCACGGTCCCATAGCCTTGCTCGATAGGGAGTTTCCTGTCTTTGCGATAATCCCCGAGGACGAACTCAAGGCCAAGATGCTCTCCAACATAATGGAGACCAGGGCCAGGGATGCCAAGGTAGTCGCAATCTGTAGCGAAAGCGACAGAGAGGTTTCGAGGGCCGTGAACAGCAGAATAGAAGTTCCGAAGGTTTCGGCGCCCCTCTATCCTCTGGTGATGTCGCCGTATCTCCAGCTCTTCGCATACCACGTCGCCGTCGCGAGAGGGTACGATCCCGACAGACCTAGAAACCTGGCCAAAAGCGTCACTGTAGAATGAGCGGTGAACGGACAAAAATGGGAGAGTTTGATTTGGACAATACAGTAAAAGAAATCACAGAAATTCTCGATAAAAAACAGGGAGAAGAGATAGTAATCCTCGATGTCTCGAAAGTCTCCAATCTTTCCGACTACTTCGTAGTCGCTACGGCCAACTCGGATCCTCACATGGAGGCTCTCAGGGAGGCCGTTCTCGAATATCTGGAAAGGGAAAGCGTTCCGATCGTGTACTACGATAAAGGCAGAGGCTACGACTGGCTGGTCGTTGATGGAGGATACTTCATAGTGCACATCTTCAGCAAAAAGGGACGGGAATTCTATTCCCTCGAAGATCTCTGGTTGAACGCAAAGAGATACACATACAGAGAACTCGTCAAAGACGAGAAAAACGCACGGCAGTAAGCGCTTGGATCCCGGTGCCTCGAAAGAGGTCGATCCACAGCACGCGCCGGAGGTAAACCAAATCGGAGGTGTTTACGTGGCAGTAGTATCAATGAAACAACTTCTCGAAGCCGGTGTCCACTTCGGTCACAGGACGAGAAGATGGAACCCGAAAATGAAACCCTACATCTATGGTGAGAGAAAGGGAATCTACATCGTAGATCTTCAAAAGACTCTCAAGCTTATCGAAGAGGCCTACGAGCACGTGAGAAACCGTGCCCAGGAAGGTGCCACATTCCTGTTCGTCGGAACCAAGAGACAGGCCCAGCAGATAGTTGAAGAGGAAGCCAAGAGGAGCGGTTCTTTCTATGTCAACAGCCGTTGGCTAGGTGGTTTGCTGACCAACTTCAGCACCATCAAGAGAAGAATAGAAGCACTGAAGAACTTCGAAGAAATGGAGACCAGCGGAAAGCTTGCGGCCCTGCCAAAGAAAGAGCAGAGCATGATAAACAAAAGACTGGAAAAGCTCAGAAAGAACCTTAACGGCGTCAAAGAGATGCACAAGCTTCCCGACGTAATTTTTATAGTCGATCCCAAGCAGGAAGAGATAGCGGTTTCCGAGGCAAACAAGCTCGGAATAAAAGTGGTTGGAATAGCCGATACCAACTGCGATCCCGATGTCATAGATTTCATAATTCCCGGTAACGACGACGCGATAAGGGCAATCCAGCTGATAGTTCACACTATGGCCGATGCCATTCTCGAAGGTAGAGAAGGACTTGACGCATCGATGCTCGCGTCTAAGTCAAGCGAAGCAACGACCGTTAAGGGACCTGAGGAACTCCCCGATATCGGCGAAACGGAAGAGCTTGAAGAAACTGACGAATAATCTAGAAGGTCCAGCGTTTAATTAAAATTCATTTACGGCCATTTTCCCGTTAAGTTTGGCTCCAGGGGAAGTGGCCTTTTTAATTTTAAGTGATGCTCCACATCATTAATGATATTCCAGAATTTCGCAGCAAAAAAGAAATTTTGGAAGTGAGGAAGAGTCGTAAGTCATGGACAAGAAAGCCGTTTTATAGTGTATAATCAACTACAGAAAGGCGAGTTGAAAACGTAGTCGCCTCAATCTCCCGGAAGAAAACTGGTTATTTGCTGTGATTTGTAAGTAAGTATGATTTCGCTTATAAACATCATCAACCCATGAAAAGCGTTTGACACGGCATTATTGGAAATGGTACAATTACCTATGGTTTGGTCTGTTTCTGGTGATTTTGCTTAGCGCGTTGTGTGTGGTATATAATATGTTATAAGGCAAGTCTTGTTAGATTAGATTATCGAATTTTCTTGTACGGGATGCATTTTTTGGTAAATACAGGTCTCTATGTTCTTAGCAAAATACTTCACAACCAAAACGCCTTATAGGGGGTGTGTGCAGTGGCAAAGAAACTCTTGAAGTTAACCACATTGCTCAGCATTTTGATTGTTGTGTTGATGCTTACTGGCTGTCCCAAACCAGAAGTGTTTTACAACCTGACGATCAATGCTGAGAATGGCACTGTTACTGCCAATCCGCAGTCTGAAACGGGCAAGTATGCTAAAGATACGAACGTCGAGCTTACTGCCAATCCAGCTGCTGGTTGGGTATTTAGTAAGTGGGTTATCAATGGAACGGACGTAACAGGTAACCCAACTACTGTTAAGATGGACGCGGACAAAGTCGTTACGGCGGTTTTTGAGGAGATTCCACCAGTTGAGTACACCCTGACGATCAACGTGACTGGTAATGGAACGGTTGCTGCAGTTCCCGCTTCTGCCGACAACAAGTACGAAGAGGGTACAGATGTTCAGTTGACCCCGACTCCCGCTGCCGGCTGGAAGTTCGTGAAGTGGGTGATTGGCGGAGTCGAATCAACCGATGTCCCCAAGACAGTCACCATGAATGCCGACACGACCGTTGAAGCTGTATTTGAGGAAGAGATTCCAGTAGTCAAGTACACGCTCACAGTCAACGTTACCGGAAATGGAACGGTTGCTGCAGTTCCCGCTTCGGCCGACAACAAGTATGAAGAGGGCACGGCAGTTCAGCTGACTCCGACTCCTGCAGACGGTTGGGAATTCGAAAAGTGGGTAATCGGGGAAGTAGAATCAGCTGAAGTTCCCAAGACGGTAACTATGAATGCAGACATAACTGTCGGAGCCGTTTTCAAGGAAATCGTGGGCCCCGCACCGAAAATCGTTAACCTGAGCCTCACGACGGAAGATTTCATGGTTCTCCAGCCATGTACAACGAATCTGGAGATCAGGTTCCAGGTAAAAGTCGATGATCCCGACGGCGATCTTACCGCTGCCGAGTACATCGTGAAGCATGTGACTTCCGGCCTCTTCTACAAAGTAGCAATACCTGAAGACAACTGGGGCGCACCATGGATCTACACTATTTCCCAGACGACTCTCAAGAACGGTATTGGAAACCCGATACCCGGTGGAGAGTACGAAATAACCGTTACTGCTACAGACGCTAACGGAAGTTCTGCCAGCGATTCCATAGCCTTCTTCGTCAAGAACTCCCTGTCTGTTTTGGAAGAGGTCGAGCTTGACATCGAAGGAAGCCAGATCACCATAGTCGATGGCTACTGCCTGGTTAGCGAGGGACTACCGGCGAAGGTAGAAGCCACGATCAGCTACGACTCCAAGATCACCGCGAGAGTTTACCTTGTGAATACGGACTTCGTGGGAACTCTCGAGGAGATGCTGACATTTGGCGATCTAATAGCCGAGCACGTCTTCACTACAGAGTCCCAGACGACCGAAACGGTCATCATAGAGCTTCCTGATCTTATGCCTCTCATGGATATCGGAGAAGAGTACAACCTCGTTGTTCTTCTCTTCACACCCGAATGCGGCGCCCTCGGCTGCGTGGACTGTGGAATCGAGGACTGGGATGTACTGGATTGCGACCTGGTCAAGAATCCCGATCCATATCTCGAGTGTCTGCCATGCGAATGTGAAAATCCATGCGATCCTTGTTTCAAGGGTTACGAACCCGGTCTGTTGATAGGCAATCTGCTTGTCACGAACCCGGCCGAATTTGAGATAACGCTCACTATCAACGAAACCGTCTTCACCAACGAAGACTTCACATTCGTCGAAGATCCGGAAGACGGCACTCTCGAAGTCAGAATCCTGATCGAAGAGGGTATGGTAACTCCCGAACTCAGCGGAGAGACCGACCTTTACTGGACGGTAGTTACGCCCACCGACGTAGAGCTCGATGCCACCTGCACCGTGGTGATCGACTTCGAGAAACCGGAAGCCGAGATCGTAATCGAGAACTGCTGCGTCAACGAAGGAATAACCGAAACAACCTTCTCGGTCACCTTCTCCGACAACGTCGGCCTCCAGAGGGGTAAGCTCTGGGTTGACGGTGCGACCCTCGTTCTGCCGGCAGGAAAGACTCCCGGAAGCTGGTTCGCACTCTCCGGAACTGAAGTGACTGTCGAAGGCACTATAAAGGATATCGATGGTCCGTACACTCTCCACGCAGAAGTCGAAGACGATTATTGTATAGTGGAAGAGTACGAAAAGGAATGCGGAATCAACGTCCCACCGCTGGTCGATTTCGGCCCCTGGTGCCACTTCATCGATTGCCCGCCGGTCTGCTGGTCCGAAGAGATCGAGCTTTACTGGGGAATCGTTGACGAGCAGGGCGACTTCACTCACTTCGAGATCGTAGTGAGCCACGGTGCAGTTGATACCGTCGATCCTCAGCAGCTTGAAGGTCACGTAACATGGACGCTCGGAGCCATCGACTGTGAAACGGTCACGGCGACGATAGTCGTTTACGACGACTGCGAAGGCACTGTCAATTCCAAGACCAAGAGCTGGACATCTCCATACCCGATGGACAACGTCGAGCCCGAGATCGAACTCACGTTTGCCGACTGCGGCGAACCGGAAGAATGCGCCACTTCTGCGGTCCTCGCCTGGGACGCTTCCGACGCTTGCCTCGACTTCGTTGTCATCGCGGTGAAGCAGGGCTATCTCGATTGGCCGGATGAAGGTCTAATTGTTGACAAAGCCACTCTCGACAAGCTCGATATGGACGAAGCAATGAGCATCTACGCGACTACTACCGCTGCCGGAACCATCGACTGGATATTTGAAGACGCGGTCGATTGCGAATATCTCGAAGCGATAGCCATTGCGGTGGATACTTGCGGTAATTACAGCTACGACGAACTCATAAGCGAGAACGTAATAGACAACATGGAACCGTTCGTTGCCCTCGGTGTCTTCGGGCTCGGTTACAACGCGCTTACTGTCGGTGAAGTTATAGGCAGCGAAGCCGAATTCGATCTCGACAAGTTCATAGACGAAGGCTTCTTCGATGGCGAACTCTGCACAGACGCCACCTGCCTGATGCTCGTCTGGATAGTCGCAGAGAATTGTGTCGACGACGTCTGGTTGACGACCAACTACCCGCTCAATCCATGCGGAAACGAAATAATGGAAAGACCCGTAGGCAATTACACCTACGATCCGAAGCACCTCAGCCTGTGGTGGGATACCTTCACACCGGAGGACTGCTACTTGCTCGACAGAGACGTCACGATCGGTTTGATACCGTTCTGCCTGCCTTTGATCGACTGCGATACGTTCGAGGCCACTTTGACGGCAGACGATATCTCCGACTGTACCGATGAAGTCAGCGACTATGCGTCGATCACCGTGGACAACGTTCCACCGGAAACGACGCTCGAGTGGGATCTCACTCCATGTTCGACCGAAGTGACACTGACGTGGTCGATGACCGACAACTCCTTCCCCTGCACGATCTGTGACGATGGTGGCTGTGAGATCGGCTGGCTCGACCTCTACGTCGATGGTTACTTCTTCGGATATGCCTCGATAATGACCGACGGTACGACTGCATGGTACGAAGTTTTCGATTCCTCGTACAGTGAAGTCTCAGTACCGGACGGCTGGGAGATCGAGTTCGATCCAGTCACGTTGACCTACGCCGGTACCATAACCGGAGAAGATGAAAACCTTGACTGTGTAGAGATTGAAGTCGAGTTCTACGCGTTCGGCTGCTGCTGCTACCTGGAAGAGTCCTACGGAGAACCCAACGAATCTCTGTACATGGTAGTTGACAACGTCAAGCCGGTGCTTGAAGTCGAACTCCCCGATCTCGTGGTCGAGCCGCTCAAGTTCTGTAAGGACGAGTTCACTACCAAGAACGCGACTGCAACGATCGAAGCGACTGTGACGGATACTTGCTTCGACGAGCTGGTAGTCGAAGTCACACACGGTAAGTTGCCCAATGGCCTGAAGGTCTGGACAACTGACGTAGAAGGCTTCCACTCGCTCGTATGGGATCTTAAGGAACTGGACGGCAAGCTGCTCGATTGTACGGAAGTCACACTGACAGTCACGGCGTACGACGAGGCCGGTTGTGAACCGACTGAATTTGCGACATCCTTCAAGATCGACAACATGCCGCCGGATATAACGTTCACCAACGATCCTCTTGGAGATCCGTGTGGCGCCGAGTTCGTAGATCTCGACTACTGTATCGACGATCTTTGCCTGACCTGCGGCGACTGTACGACGATAGCCGTTGCCTACATCGAAGTGAGCAGCACCGACACGAAGTACCCGATAACTGCCGAGTGTGGCTGTGAAGTTCCTCTCTGCGGTACTTTCAGGTGGTACCTGGAAGACATTGACTGTGGCGAGACCCTGGTTGCGACTCTCGTTGCCTGGGATACGTCCGGAAACATCAGTGAAAAGGGTATAGTGATCGGAAACGTCGATAACAAGGCGCCCGTTGTCAACAAGTTCACCTTCGACCTTATAGACACTATCACCTGGGATGCGACTGACAACTGCTTCGATTCGATAAGCATCTGGGTCAGCCACGGAACATTGCCGGATATCTCGGTGTTCCCGCAGGCCAACTTCGAAGCCGCTCAGTACGTACCGCCGTCGTTCACCGATCAGGGAATCACGTTCGAACCGGCAGGTACAACCACCTGGGATCTTAGCTCCATGACCGCACCGGGAACCGTTACGATGACTCTTGCAGCCTACGATGACTGCTGCAACGAGACCGTTGTAGCGACGAGCTTCTGGTACGGAGGTCAGGGTAATTAATCGATATTGAAATCTGCGATACGACCCGCGGCCTGAGCCGCGGGTTTTTTGTTGCCATGAAGGGCTGTTGGTGATATAATTTATCGTGATTAACTTTCTTTACTCCTGTGAGGTGGACCCATGCGAAAGATTGCTTCTTCAACAATCATCGTTCTAGCTCTTCTTGTATTGTTATCGGGCTGCGGTTCGAAGATCGAATTCTCAGTTCCCGAGCAGAGAGTCGTTCAAGGCGATCTTCTTTCCATCGATCTCAAAAACTTCGCCAAATTCGCTGGTGATTCGACGGTCTATTTCTCTTTGATTTCCGGTGTGGGCCGTGTCGTGGGAAGCAAATACGAGCTGTCTGCCGACCGATCGCTGACCGGCGCACAGACGGTTGAGATAGCCGCCTTTACGAAGGGTGGCGAACCTGTGAGTTCAAAGTTCAAGGTGACCGTCAACTCCAAGGATTTCCCGCCCGAGGGTAGCATTCCCGATCTCAACATGATAGAGGGCGAGTCTCTGAATCTCCCGCTTCATGTTCTGATAGTCGACCCGGAAGGTTCCGAGGTTGAGTACGAACTCTCCGGAAAGTACAAAGAGGGCTTCGCCTGGATAGAAGAGAGGCTCCTTTTCATTCAGGCCAGGTACATCGATTCCGGACTCAACGAGCTTGTCGTAAATGCAAAAGACAAGAACGCCAACTCCAGCAAGGTATCTTTCGTGGTGAACGTGAAGGCGACCAACAACGCCCCGGTGGTCGCGATCCCCGATCAGTCGGTTCAGGAACACAGATCGCTGACGATCGATCTTAAAAACTTTGTAAGCGATCCGGACGGAGACGAAATCACTTTCGAGTTGCCCGCTGAAGCAGCAGGCAGCGTGAGTTCGGGAATCTTCACATACGCCGCCGGGAGCCACCAGGAAGAACCGGTCACTGTTCTCATTAAGGCAACCGATTCTAAAGGTGCGACTGGCGAGGGAACGTTCAAGATCTCTATATCGAAGGCCCCGGATGTCGCGGAAGGCGTTCTGACCGTAGGAGCGATGGGCCAGTACGCGACGATTCAGGAAGCTATCAGCGCTGCCAAAGATGGTGATACGGTCAAGATCCTCCCTGGAACTTACAGGGAAAACATAACGGTGAACAAGAGCATCACGATGATCGGGACTTCGAAGGACGAGGTCATTATTCAGGCTGCCGACGAGTCGTCGCCCGTTCTCTTCATCAGGGGCGTGGAGAACATCGTGGTTGACAACCTCTCCTTCCAGTCTAGCGGTTCGGTTATCAACTTCTCCAGGTCTTCAGGCCAGGTTGTCAATTCCTACATCGCCGGCGGAAGGTTCGGTATCTCTTTCAGTGGAGATGGAAAGACAGTGAGGGTCTCCGATTGCTATATAACCAGCCTCATGGGGATTGGCAACGACGAGTACCTAAGCACGAGGCTCGTGGGCATATACGCCTACGGTGAAGCGACGCTCGTCGTGGAGAACACAGTATTCGAAAGAACCGGTACCGGGGTCAATTTCTCCAATGGCCTGAACTACCTGGTTCAAAACAGCATTTTCAGAAAGAACACCGTAGGAGTTTCGCTCAGCGGAACGGCAGTCGGTTCGCTGGTTGGCAACACGATCACCGAGAATATCGATAACGGAGTATTGGCCAACATCACCTCCACGGCAACGATCACCGACAATCTTTTCTATAACAACGCCAGACATGGACTGGACCTCTATCTGAAGAACTGCACTGACTGTGGCTGTGGCGGCACTGAATTCAAGGGAACTGTACTTGGTTCGGGCAACGTTTTCGATTCTGAGGAGGAAATCTGTCCTCTCGACTACTGGCAGGAGGGCTTCTACATTTTCGACGAGAATCTTGGAAAAGAAAATATAAATTGAGGGCTGGTCGATAATCGATGAAGAGAGTTCTACTTTTCGCACTTGTTTTATTAGCGGGAATCGCTCACGGAGCGGTGGTGATAGATTTCTTCGGTGTAGCCACCTGTCAGGAGTGCTTCGAGGCCGAGATGATGCTCGACAGTTTGAAATACGAAATCGACGACGATGTCGTGCTGAATAAATTCATGCTCACCGAGGCGAAGAACCAGGAGTTGAAGCTCAAATACGCCAGAGTGTACGATATCCCCGAGAGCGAATACGATCTGTATCCCCTGATTTTTATAGGCAAAGACGCCTTTTATCCATCGAACATGAACCCCGACGGGCTCCTGAAGAGTATGCAAAACTACTCACAGGAAGAGAGAGAGGCGAAGCTCAAGGTGATCGAAGAGCTCGAAGAAGACGTTAGTCAGAGACTGAAAGACAGGTACGAACAGTTCAGCGTATTGGTGGTTCTCGGCGCGGGCCTTATAGACGGCATTAATCCCTGCGCTTTCGTGGTACTGATATTCCTGGTTTCTTACCTCTATTACGTTGGCAGGGGTAGGAACGAAATACTCATAGCCGGTTTCTTCTTCGCTATAGGCATCTTCGGCGCCTATCTGGCGATGGGTACCGGCCTTCTCGGTGCGGTAGGGTACCTGGAAAGTGTCTCCAGGATCTTTCAGTTAGTTTTTTATCCGGCGATGGCCGTCTTCACCGGCATTCTCGCCGTTCTATCTATCCTGGATTTTTACAGGATGCACTATAAAGGCAAAAAGGCCGTTCTCGAACTCTCGGCCGGTTTGAAGAAAAAGACCCACGATATCATACGCAAAAACGCCCGGGCGAAAACCATCTGGATCGCTTCTCTCGTAACGGGTGTTCTCGTATCCTTCGTTGAGTTCATGTGTACCGGACAGGTCTATCTCCCGACAATAGTTTATGTTATCAACAGCGCCGGAGTCTCGGCCGATGCGCTCGGTTTCCTGGTGATCTACAATCTCGGCTTCACAGTGCCTATAATCGCTATAACGCTTATCGCGTATTTCAGTTCTTCGACGAAGAAGATCCAGGAGTACATGACATCGACGAACGCAGCCGCGAAGATAAAACTGATCATGGGAGCCCTGTTCACCGTGTTTTTCATTATAATGCTCAACATTACGCTCAAAACGTTCGGAGTGATTTGATGCTGTGTGTTCAAAACGAGATTTTCGATATCGCTTCGAGAAAACCGGAGTGTCATTGAAGATTTAAAACCCTCCTCGCTTTGAAGGGTGATTATTTCTGGAGGTTAAGAATGAACAGAAAGCCTATATTGTGGTCGATTTTGATGGTTGCTTTAGTGGTTTTACTGGTGAGCTCGTGCAATAAATCGGTCAGTCTGTACCTTGAGTCTATACCGGCCAAATACGTCGATGAAGGCGACGAGTTGAAATTTTCGCTCGCTTCGTACGTTGTGGCGACCGGCGAAAAAAACGGGCTGGTCTATGAGATTGTCAGCGGAGTCGGAGCGGTTCTGGGTGAATACTACTCGTACACTCCCGGCTTTTCCGATGCCGGTCAACACACTGTAAAGATAAGGATTTCCGACGGAAGTAACAGTGTATCGGGAAGTTTTGAGGTAATAGTCAGGAACAAAAACAGGGCTCCTTCGATAGATATCGCAAACCAGTCGATGGCTTACAGCGAAACGTTGACTCTCGATCTGCTAGACTTTTCCAGCGACCCGGACGGTGACACTTTGAGTTTTTCCATCGTCAGCGGTGTAGGTACCCTGACCGGCAACACATACACGTACAGTCCGAAGGTGGCCGATATTGGCGATCATCCGGTTACTATAACGGTGAGCGACGGTAACGATGGTTCAGATAGCGCTTCCTTCGTCATCTCTGTGTATAACGACAACAATCCGCCGGAGATAGATATCCCCGATCAGCGAATGGCGGAGGGCGAGACTCTCTCGCTGGATCTTCTCAATTATGCGCATGACGAAGACGGCGATGAGTTGAGCTTTGAACTCGTTTCCGGCGTCGGGCAAGTTGCGGGGAGTACATACAGTTATTCGGCCGATTACGCCAGTTCCGGAGAACACACTGTCAGTATCGTGGTAACGGACACGAAGGGAGCAAGCGACACGGGCGAATTTCTACTGACGGTGGATAATACGAACAGACCTCCCGTAGTTCCCTTCAATCCGCAGCCATTAGATCAGGAAACGGGAGTTCCCACGGATACGACTTTGTCCTGGAGCTGTACAGATCCAGACGGCGACGATCTTTTGTTCGATGTTTACTTCGGAACAAAGAGTACCCCCCCGCTCTTTGCCAAAGGCGTTTCCGGAACCTCTCGTTCGGTTGGTACACTCAAGCCCGATACCACTTACTACTGGAAGATAACCGTTACCGACGGAACAGATACTGTCGAGGGACCGGTATGGACGTTCAAAACTCTGGTACCGCCGGTATTCCTGAGAATTTCTTCCCTTCACGACAACGGCGTATCGCCGGTTGTCGTGATCGACGGGGTGGAGTATTTTTTACCGGTTGTGTATGAAACTACAAAGAACACGACCGTTCTCCTTTCGGTGGATCAGAGTCAGGAATTCGATTACAGTCCCTTTGTCCCCGGAAAAGATGCTAGAACGGAATTTAAAGGCTGGTCGGACGGTTCAGATGAACTTGCGAGAAACATAAAAATGGAGAGTTCCGTGGATCTGTACATCGACTTCGATGCCAGTTATTACCTGAGAACATCGACCTCTCCCCCGAACCTTGCCGATGTCGATGGGGCAGGCTGGTACCCTATGAATTCAAAAGTGGAGATAACCGCTCCAGATGTCGAAGAATTCAAGTTCAGTCACTGGGATATGAACAACCACGATAGATTCTCCGTTTCCAGGATAATTGTGATAGAGATGAACGAACCCAAAAACCTGGTGGCCTATTACACGCACATATGTCCCTAGAGATTGACTCGTGAAACACTGAGCTATAAGCTAGAATTGACAATCAAGCCACAAAAAGAAGGGAGTAAAACTTGGTTTACTCCCTTCTCTTTTTCAAGAATCGCCGTTAACGGCTCATGCTGTCATCGTAACCGACGATGGTATTGGCATGGTTCGTCCTCACGTTGGTGTAGTTATAGCTGTTCCAGACATCGTTCGATGTCATGCTGGAATACTTGTTGGCATCTATCGATATAGATATCAGATAGCCGGAATTGACGTAGGATTTCAGAGTCAGTATATCTTTATCGCTTGCTATCTGGAGGACCTCCATAACCGAAGAGTGGCTTCTGTATCTCGGTGCTTCACGCCAGGCCGGTTCTGAAGGCCAGGAAGTATGATCGCTCGTGCTGTAGGGCATTTCCTTCCAGCTGCTTATGCCTATGTTTGAGATCACTTTCATCGCGTTGACATAGTGAGCGCCTTCGTCAACGCCGTTGTTTATCTGGTGATAAATGAAATCTGGACTGAAGATCCTGTTCTGGTATGAATTCGTTGGAGAACCTTTGCTGTCGCCCACCCATTGTGCTCCGCTCAAGTTCCAGCCCCTGTCTCGAGCCTCGTAAAACGTAGATATATAATAACCGATCGAGAAAGCGACGCAGGAACCTTCGCTGCCCTGGTTGCCTATCGGCGGGAAATAGATCGAACTGGAGTAGTCGATCATGGCCGGTAATGCGTCTTGAGTGATGAAACCCTTCGCTTCGCGCCAGTTGATACTTATCTCTTCCCATTCTTCTTCCGTTGGCGGTCTTAGGCCCGTGCCGAAGCCATCTATTATCTCGTTGTAATTCACTCCCTCTTCGTATATACCCATCTGTTCTTTCATTCTTGCCAGTAGCTCCGGAGAAATCCCCGCTCCACCGTCGTACTGGAGATCGTAGAACGGACTCGAAGCATAAGTCACGCTGGGGATCTGCACATTCACGCTCGAGTCGTTCACAGTGTTCTTCGGTGTTTGCGTGGAAGTGAAAACGTCAGTGGGAATTCCAGACGGGTAGTTGTTGTACACCTCGACCGAGAATGACTCTATAACGCCCATACTCGAGGTTTTCGAAGAGTCGGAGACTTTCAGGTACACGGTTTCATCGTTGAACGGGAGCAATTCCGTTATATCGAGCACCATTTTGTTCTCCGGGAAGGGCAACGGTCCGCCACGGTAATCGGGGTCATAAACATCGAAGCTCTTTTCTCTCAGGGGCGAAGCGGGATCGCCGACACCCACATATACCCGGCAGTCGTCCCTGACAGGATGGGATATTTCGAACACGGCAATCGCCCTGGGCTCGTAACCGTTTCTCGGATCTGTTATGAAGCATACAACGCGGTTCTTTTTCATGGCTTCGTATGTGATGTACAGGAAGCCGTCTGGTACATTTTCCCATCCCCCGATTCCCCATGAGTTGGCGACTTTGAAGGCTCCAGTTTCAACCTCTTCCTCAAAGTTAGCCACCAGTGTTCTGTCGCTCCTGGCAGTGAATGAGTAATTTGAGTTGGTGCTGACTTGGATCCCCGCTTCGGTCCAGTTCACGAATCTGTAGTCGCGGTTGGCGAGGGCCGTGAGATTAACCGTCTCGCCGTGGTTGTAAATTCCGCCCCCTGTTACCGTCCCTCCGGCTTCGGGATTTGCAGATATCGCTATCGTGTACTGGATGGTTGAGAAGGTGGCAGTGACGTTTCTATCCGCGTTCATCGTGATGTTGACGGGGTTCGTTGAACCAGACAGATCTCCGCTCCAGCCTTTGAAATTCCAGTTTGTTGCAGGGCTGGCGGTCAGCTGAACGATCTCTCCGTGTGCATATGTGGGTTTGTCGGGGTTCCTGGATACCGTTCCCTGACCCGTTATGTTAATTGTGAGTTTGTACGTCTTCTGGGTGAAGTTCGCCACGAGTGTTCTGTTTCCAATCGCTTCGAACGAGTAGTCCGGATCGCCGCTCACCTGTACTCCGTCTTCGGTCCAGTTCACGAAACTATAGCCGGAATTGGCGAGGGCCGTGAGGTTCACCGTCTCGCCGTGGTCGTAAGTGCCGTTACCCGTTACCGTCCCTCCGATTTCGGGATTTGCAGATACAGCTATCGCGTACTGGATGGATGAGAAACTGGCAGTGACGTTTCTGTCTGCGTTCATCGTGATGTTGATGGGGTTTGTTGAACCAGACAGGTCTCCGCTCCAGCCTGTGAAACTCCAGCCTTCCGAGGGATTGGAGGTCAGCTGAACGATCTCTCCATGTGCATATGTGGCTTTGTCAGGGTTTCTGGTTACCGCTCCCTGACCCGTTACATTTATTGTGAGTGTGTACGTCTTCTGGGTAAAGTTCGCCACGAGTGTTCTGTTTCCAATCGCTTCGAACGAGTAGTCCGGATCGCCGCTCACCTGTACTCCGTCTTCGGTCCAGTTCACGAAACTATAGCCGGAATTGGCGAGGGCCGTGAGGTTCACCGTCTCGCCGTGGTCGTAAGTGCCGTTACCCGTTACCGTCCCTCCGATTTCGGGATTTGCAGATACAGCTATCGCGTACTGGATGGATGAGAAACTGGCAGTGACGTTTCTGTCTGCGTTCATCGTGATGTTGATGGGGTTTGTTGAACCAGACAGGTCTCCGCTCCAGCCTGTGAAACTCCAGCCTTCCGAGGGATTGGAGGTCAGCTGAACGATCTCTCCATGTGCATATGTGGCTTTGTCAGGGTTTCTGGTTACCGCTCCCTGACCCGTTACATTTATTGTGAGTGTGTACGTCTTCTGGGTGAAGTTCGCCACGAGTGTTCTGTTTCCTCTCGCTTCGAACGAGTAGTTCGGATCGCCGCTCACCTGTACTCCATCTTCGGTCCAGCCGGCGAATTCGTAGCCCTCGTTGATTGAGATCGACAGATTGACTGTATCTCCGTGAACGAAAACTCCGGCGCCGATCGCATTGCCGCCGTCTTCTGGATCGCATAGAAGTTCAATCCTGTAGCTTGGAATGAATATAACACGGTATGTCGATGTGGTTTCGCCATCCTCCGCCGTAACTATTAATGTGGCTGTACCCGGCAGAGTAGCGGCCTGTACAACCTCAATCGATGCCATCGGATTGTTCGTGATACCTGAGACCACAGGCGGAAATAACACCTCGGGAGGGAGAATCACTTCATAATCGAACCTTTCGGGTGTGAATCCCGTAACTGCCGTCCCGTTGTACAGGAGTGAAGATAGAGAAGAATCGGTGTTCTTTTGAACGGTGAAGTGTATGTGGTAGAACAACCTGTCTTTACCGTTTAACGCTGTTACCGTTATCGTTGTCGTACCCGGAAGCGTTTCGGCGTTATCTATATCTATTACGACCCCTTCAACGCTCGGTGTGACCGTGACGATCGGAGCCTGGACCGTCCCGGCAGCCAGCTCAACGGTGTACTCGTTGACCTGTGGATTGAAATTCTCCAAAGGATTGCCGCTTATACTTATCCCTGTAAGTGATGCATCGTTCTGCCTTTGAACATAAGGACATGCAGTCAGCAGGAAAACAACAGCAACTGAAATCGCGATCAACACGTGTCTTTTCATTACAATTCCCCCAAAAAATGAAGTTTGTCTGAGAAATCGAGACATGCCGATAGAATACCTGGACAACTATTTCTTCAAAGTCCCGGTCCATTCGCCGATCTCTCTGGCCAGACTGTCAAGGAAGATCTTGCCGTCGTTGACGAAAGTACCGGTTGCCGTGACTGTAACTTTACCGTTCAAAATAACATCTCTCATCTCACCAACCACGGGCGGATACCGTAGCTGCATGGTGACGGTGAGGAAATTATCCGGCTTGTCGGTTACGATACCGGTGAAGTCGACTTTTATCAGCTCCAGTCCCGGGGGCATCGTGCTTCCCCAGCCTTCCAGATTGTTGCCGTCCTGGTGCGTTATCGCCATGGTTCCCGTTCCCTTGATAGTCGTGTTGCCACTCTTAACCTTTCCTTCCAATCTCCAGGTCCCGAAAACGGGAACGGCGTTCTTCGGGTCGGAATGTTTCTTCCAGAAACATCCCCCCAGAGTCAATGCGATGAAGAGAATAGCCAGAATAGCCAGTGTCTTTACTTTCATCTTTACCTCCTGAAGGGTTACTATTTATGGGCCGTCCATTCACCTATCTTCCTTGTGGGATTGAGAAGGAATATGCCATAACCGTCGCCCGTACCGTTAGATTCTGCGTAAATTGCGTTGCCCTCGACTCTGAGCTTGCCTTTCATCAGAACGTCGTATTCAACACCGTTCAGCGGGTTGGCTATAATTCCGGTTACGGTCATTTCAGTAGATGAAAATTGCACATCTACGGAAGCGATTTCTATTTCGAAGGTATCGCTCACTTCCTTCCCCTCTTCGTCGGTGTACGTGGAATTGGCAGTGAGCTCTACCGGTCCGGACATCTGCCAGTTTTGCTGACCGATAGTCAGAGTACCGTTTCCATCGGCCTTTACGCTGCCGTAAGTCCCGCTTTCGTAGTCGATGGAGCCTGTAAAGGTCCATTTCCCGAGATAGGGATTGGCGAAGCCGTAGTTGTTGGCGAAGACCGCGAAGTCGGCCAGGGTTATTGATCCGTCGGGAAGACCGGAAAAGGAGAATATCTTCTGCCATATACCCAGGTATTGCTTTTCGGATGCACCGATATCGTACTTTTCGTCGTATTCGGCTGATCCAGCTGAGAACCCGTATGCCGGGGCGAATGCCGCGAAGTCTGACAGTGTGATATAGCCGTCTCCGTTATAATCTCCAATCAGATCGGGAGCAACTGAGTTCTGTGTTAAGAACGAAGCTTTTTTAATTGGCAGGATAACCGTATCGTAGCTCGAGACCGTGATCGAACCGGGATTTTCAAATGGAATTGCGAGAACCGGTTCGGCAAAATCGAGATCTCTGAACTTCGAGAGTGCAATCGTTGTTCCGCTTGTATCTTGACGCGTTATCACCAGAACATCCTGCAGGGGGACGATGTTTTCAGCATAGATATGGGCTCCAGAAAGAGTTATCTCCAGAGCATCGATTCCCCTGCTAACGTACAGATCAAATCCACCGGCTTGCCTTACCAACTTAAAAGCGCTGTCGTTGTGTGAGGAGTGACTGCTAACGCAAGAGGCCAGAAACAGCACAATTATGGAAAGAATCATCGAAATCATCAGTGTTTTCTTCATTTCAAACCCCCTCATTGAATGGTGATTATCCCGACGTCGGATAGATCCAGTCCCTCAACTGCGGGAATAACATCTGTTTTGAAATTGACGCCGCCTTCGCTCAGATACTGAGAAAAAGATATCTCCGTTGTGCCGGTTTTGTCCAAAGCATTGAAGAATATTCTCAATAGTTCTGTGTTTTGAACATCGATGTCTTTTAGTCCGGCAATCGCCACGTGGATTATGTTGTCTTCTGGCTGTCTGGTTATCATCAGGCCTCCGACCAGAGATTGAACTATTCCCGGACAGGTCATATAGCTATCATCGAATTCAAGAACAACCTCAAAAGCGTTGATTTCACCGAGATTGTTTCCCTTTATAAC
The DNA here is from genome assembly GCF_035363035.1 of Mesotoga sp. Taxonomy (NCBI): domain Bacteria; kingdom Thermotogati; phylum Thermotogota; class Thermotogae; order Kosmotogales; family Kosmotogaceae; genus Mesotoga; species Mesotoga sp. The sequence goes on from NZ_DAOSEH010000014.1 coordinate 30,326, forward strand.
GATACTTCCAAGGCTGTTGTTGACGAGCGTGGTATCGACTATTTCGAACGAGGGGCCCGCAACAACTATCGTCGATGCCTGGCTGATTACAGGATCGCCGGTCTTACCTTTTATATCGACGGGAGTGACTTCGAAGTAAATGTATTTGCCGACATCCTGAAACGTGAGCTGATATTCACGTGAGGTAGCCTGGGCAATAGCTGTTAGGTTTGTTCCGATGGCGTTTTCTGAACGGTACCATTTGTATTTCGAAGCTCCTTCACTGTCTTTTTCCGGATCTGTGTAGTTGTACTCTCCTTTCAATTTCTGCCCGCTTACCGTCTGGCCGGTGATTCTCACATTTGAAGCAACCGGTTTTTTGTTTATTGGTGGACAGCCTGTCAGTGCAACCAGCACGGCTGCCAAAATAAAGACATAATATATGAGTCTTTTCAATCGAATCACCCGCCTAATTTATCGTTATAGTTCCTGGAACCAGCGTGATATGGGGACTTCTTATTTCCTCAGGAGGCTGACTGTCGTTGGTGACTGCCGTTTCAACTTCGACATCGTTGTAAATGTATTTCGTGAAACCGATCGTAGTAGATCCACTCGAGACTTCTGAAACAGTTATCGTCGCTATTTTCTTTCTTGTGGAGAGATCTACCGGTTGACCTCCACCCACGAAATGAATGATTCCATCGGTTGATTTGAAGAGGTTTTGTAGAGTCCAGTTGAGCTCCGGATTGTTTGCCATGGCTAGTATTGAAAGCTTTGCAGGGTCATAGCTCAAAACGTATTCTATGGCTCCAACATTGAATCCGAAGTTTTCGGCGTAAACTTCGATCTGGCCGAAGCCATCGATAGTTTTATCGCTTATTTCGATAGTTCCCTTGATCATATTGAAATTGGCAACGAGCGTTCTATTCCCCGTGGCCGGGAAGGAGTAATTTGCCTTTGTGCTTACAACCGATCCTCCTTCTGTCCAGTTCAAAAATTGATAACCCGCATTCTGTGTCGCTGACAGGTTGACCTGCTGATTATGACTAAAAGTTCCACCGCCGGAGGCCGTTCCACCTTCTGACGGGTTGGCAGATACGGAAATAGTGTATGTCTTTATTTTGAAAGTGACCGCTATCGTGTGGTTGCCTGTGACATTGGTGAAAGTATAGTTTGTTACCGCACCGATCGAACTGCCGTCGATCTTTACATCTTCTATATTGTAACCGGTGTTCGGAGTAATTGTGAATGACTGATTCGCTCCATGGTTTACTTTCACATCGCCGGATGGACTAATACTTCCTCCCGCGCCGGCCGTTGCAGTAATTGTGTACTGCTTAATCATGAAACTGGCGATCACGGTCTTGTTTGAGTTCATCGTGATGTTTGCGGGGTTTGTAGAACCGGTCAAGTCGCCGCTCCAGCCTGT
>NZ_DAOSEH010000014.1:31833-36676 GCF_035363035.1 Mesotoga sp.
TTCCCTGTGCGTCGGTGCTCTTGTTCTCTCCGTTGAAGGCGACGTTAGCTCCCTGTACGGCTCCCTGGTTATCGCTAACGTTGAAGGTGACCGTGTATGTCGGGGGCGGAAGCAGCGAGAAGGTGGCGTGTATAGTGTGACCTGCTGTAACGTTGTTGAAGGTGTAGGTCGCTCTCGGGCCTACTGATTCTCCATCTACGAGCACATCTTCTATATTGTAGTTTTCATTAGGTGTTATTGTGAAGGTCTGGTTCGCTCCATGTTCGACGTTGACGTTTCCAGAGGGATCTATACTTCCTCCCGCTCCGGCAGTGGCGGCGATAGTGTAAGACTTCTTCGTGAGGGTGACGTCGACCGTCTCGTCGCCATCGACGTTGATGTTTCCGCTGGCGTTGTTGTAGCCCTCTTTGCTCACAGTATATGCTTTGTTGCCCGCGAGCACTCCTGTGAAGACCGCCTTTCCCTGTGCGTCGGTGCTCTTGTTCTCTCCGTTGAAGGCGACGTTAGCTCCCTGTACGGCTCCCTGGTTATCGCTAACGTTGAAGGTGACCGTGTATGTCGATGGTGCGAGCACTGTGACGCTAACGGTTTTGGTGACGGTTTTGTATTTGTCTTTGGAAGCTTCTATCTCGATCTCCGTCTCACCGGCCGAGATTCCGGTAACCGTTCCGGAACTGGAGACGGTGGCGATCGATGTATTTTTCGACGTGAATTTCAACGTTGTATCTACGGGCTTCACGGTTAACTGGATCGTTTCCGACTCTCCTATGGAGAGGGAGATACTTTTCGTTGCGATGTCCAGCTTGATCACCCTAAAGAGGAAACAGCCTTGAGTCGTTATGATGGCGAGAAAAGCCAGGCACAGTAGTAATACAAATAAGATCTTCTTCACAGTAATCTACTCCTTGAAGAAAAAGATTAGAATTGTAAACTGTATATTTACTTATGATTTTACCACAAAGCTATCTTGATCTATAATTCTTTTTGGTATTCCAGAGTCTTTTCATAATAAATCCCGTATATTATAGAGCAATTCCCGATGATTTCATTGCATCTACGATCATCTCTACATGTACTCCCCAGCCAACATTAAGGAACTGGTTTTCTTCGATTTCTCTCCCGTCTTTTCGCACTTTTGGACTGAATCCGAGCGGCAGGTGAACGGTGCGACTCTGCACGGCCCAGACTTTTCCTGTTACATCCAGTATAGGTCCACCACTTTGACCGAGCAGTCCCGGAGATGAAGTCTCTATGAATTTCGCAATTTTCTTCGCTTCTTTGAAAGCCGGAGCCACCACCGTCCTGGTGTATATGCCTTCGATGGGAAACAGTGCCGGTAAACTTCTGGGATCCATTTTAAATCTCGAACTGCCTTCGTCAAAGGAAGCCTTTATTCTGGAGAACGGATATCCAACACGGCAAAGACTGGTTCCGATTCGCAACTCTCCTGAATCTACGAATGAAGGGTATTCACTCACTTCGGAGGGATCGAAGGGCTCCAATCTTCCTATCACCAGATCGTAATCGGGGAAGGGATGTATATCTTTCAAAGTCACCCCGTCCTTTCCCCACCAGAAAGAATGGTTGGTTATAATCTGTGTCCCGTTGCTCGAGGGATTTGCCTGTTGATTTTTGAAGAGGAAGTAGGACTGCCATAGATGGGCAACGGTGATTATCCAGCCTTCCCGGTTTAGGATGATGAAGACTCCACAGGAGGCGCCGACTCTGGCGTCTTCTCTTCTGGTAAGAACTACAACGGGTTTTGTGAAGGAACTCGCTGTTTTATAAGCCTTTGCAAACATCTGACACCTCCGGAAATATCGCTGTTGAACGAGCCACGCAAAAAAAAGAAACGAACACCGCTCATTCCAATGGTAACATAACGTGGTTTATCCAAATCGGTCAATGATGTAGAATTTACCTGAGAATGGATATCGGTTTAGAGGTGGTTTTTTGAAAGTAGCGTTCAGAACCTTCGGGTGTCAGATGAACATAAGCGATACGGAAGCGATGATGGGAATTCTCCGTCGTGCCGGACACGAGATTATAGACAGCGAGGAAGCCGCCGATGCGGTAATAGTCAACACCTGTGCGGTACGGGAGAAATCGGAAGACAAGTTGTACGGAAAACTCGGTCAGCTCAAAGCCCTCAAGAAGAGCAACGATAGACTCGTTGTAGGAGTTTGTGGCTGTGTCGCCGAAAAGAATTCGACCGAACTCCTCACGCACAGGGAGGTTGATTTCGTTTTTGGAACGAGGGCGATTTCGCGGATAGACGAGTTTCTGTCAAGAGCCGCCGGCGGCGAACGTTTCATAGAGATGGGCGATTATATAGACGAACTCGACGCGAACAGCCCAAGATTACGTACCAGCAAACACCACGCGTGGATTACTATCATATACGGTTGCGATAAGTTTTGCTCTTACTGTATAGTCCCTTATACCAGGGGAAGAGAAAAGAGCCGGAAGATGACGGACATACTGAACGAGGTAAGGCAGCTGGCCGACAGCGGCTACAGGGAGATAACCTTCCTTGGTCAGAACGTGGACTCTTACGGGAAGGATCTAGAGGACGGGTCGTCACTCGCCGCCCTGTTGAGAGAGACTTTGAAGATAGAAGGGATAGAGAGAATATGGTTTCTCACATCTTATCCGAAGGATTTCAGCGACGAGCTAATAGATGTGATAGCCTCTTGCGAGAGAATTTCGCGCTCGATTCATCTGCCGGTTCAATCGGGAAGCGACAGGATCCTGAAGTCCATGAACAGGGGCTATACCAGGGAATATTTTCTGGATCTTATAAGACGCGTCAGGGATAGAGTTCCCGATTCGTCTCTGAGTACGGATATCATAGTGGGTTTCCCGGGCGAAACCGAGGCCGATTACGAGAATACGATCTCGCTGATAAGAGAAGTCAGGTTCGAGAGGGTAAACCTGGCCATGTACTCTCCCAGAGAGGGGACGCTTTCGGCCAGAAAACTCCCCGACGATATTCCCCAGGAGGTGAAAATCAAAAGGCTGAACGATCTCCTGGCGCTGCAGAAACATATAAACCGGCAGGAAAATGAGAAGTACCTTGACACGGTGATAGATGTCATAGGTGAGGGAAAGATAAAGGGAAACGGGAAGATCTACGGCCGGACGATGAACAACAAGATAGTGATATACCATGCCGATGCAAACTTGATAGGAATTCCCGTGAAGATAAAGGTAGATAGCGTGTCCGCCGGACCGTTGTACGGAGAGATAGTTGGAGTTTTATAAGAGGTATGAGAGAAGGGGTAAGAGGTAAGAAAAGCAAGACCTTTCTGCTCTTCCAACCTCTCACCTCTAACCTCAGGTTCCCCAAGGACGGATTCACGCTGCCCAGGGACGTCTCAATGATCTTTCAACTGGAGGAAAATGAATGAAGGTTCTCGGTCTCGTGGTTGAGTACAATCCATTTCATAATGGCCATCTCTTTCACCTCCGGCAATCGAAGGAACTGGTGAAACCGGATTATACCGTTGCGATCATGAGCGGCAACTTCGTTCAGCGCGGCGAACCGGCGGTTATCGAGAAGTTTTCCCGTGCAAGGGTGGCGTTAAAACTGGGAGTGGATCTAGTTCTGGAATTGCCAGTGGTTTACGCACTTCAAGATGCCGGCGGTTTTGCGACCGGTTCGATTCGCTCTCTTGACCACGTCGGCGTGACCGATGTGGTCTTTGGTAGCGAGACCGGAGATCTCTCTCTCATAAGCGAAGTCTCGAAAATCCTGATAGAAGAACCCGACGAGTACCGCAGAAGTTTGCGCTTCCATCTGAAGGAAGGCCACTCTTTTCCGAATGCCCGTAAATACGCAATCAGGGATTTTATTGGCAGAAGAGACAGCGATCTGTCTTTCAGGATAGAGGAGATAGGTTCTTCAAATAATATTCTTGGAGTCGAGTACATGAGAGCGATGAAGGAGATAGGGAGTAAGATAAGACCCCACGCGATAAAAAGGACGGGCGCCGCCTATACTGACGAGAACCACAAAGGCGAATTCTCTTCGGCGACGGCAATTAGAAGGCTTCTTTCAAAAGGCGACCTAGAATCGGTGAAGGAGGCAGTTCCACAGGAGTCGTTCGACGCGATACTTGGCGAGATAAGGACCGGTAAGGGTCCCGTCTTTCGTGAGGATACGGAGAGCTTCTTCATACCATACCTGCGGCTTTTATCGCGAAGCGATTATGGGCGATACTACGGTTTCGTGGAAGGTCTTGATGCCAGATTCAGAGAGTGTTCTATGAGTTCCGACATGACGGCCTTCACCAACTGTGTCAAGACTAAAAGGTTCACGCTTTCAAGGATCAGGAGGTTGATGTATTATCCGGCCTTCGGATTCACCGGAGATTTGATCGAAAAGAGCAACGATCTGGGACCGCAGTATCTCCGTGTCCTGGCCTTCAACGAAAAGGGGAGAGAGTACCTGTCGGGCATAAAAAAGCTGGTACGCATTCCCATCGTCACGACGGCCTCGCTGTGGAGAAAGGTGGTCGATCAGGCGCTCAAGAGGGAGATGGAAATAGACGTTAAGCTTCTGGAAGAACAGCTGGGGAGAGATTTCAAAGCCAGCGACTTTTACTCCTCTCTGTACAGATCTCCAGAATGGCGCTCCAGAGGTTCGGAGATGCTTTCACAGGTCATATACGAGAGAGGTATCTCCTGATGCTTGTCCAGGTTGCGATATCCAATTCCCCCCTCTTCGAGACCTACACATACAACAGCGATCTGCCGCTCTCGCCCGGGGAAAGGGTGGAAGTCAATTTCGCCGGCAGGAACACCATAGGTTACGTCGTTTCTCTTGAAGAGAGGAAGGGGC
>NZ_DAOSEH010000015.1:0-35274 GCF_035363035.1 Mesotoga sp.
CGTTTCATCACTTCTGCCCTCCAAGAGCGGAGGAGAATACGCTTCCCACATCGCTGTTGGAGTAATCGGACACTATCTCTCCGTCTTCCAGGGCGATTATTCTGTCGGCCCTCTCGGCGATGTCCTCCTCATGGGTCACTATCACCAGCGTCTGATGGAACTTCCTCGCACTGATCTTCAGCAGGTCCATAACTTCCTGACTCGTCTTGCTGTCGAGATTGCCGGTCGGCTCGTCTGCGAAGACGATCACGGGTTTGGTTATAAGGGCGCGGGCTATCGCCACCCTCTGCTGCTGACCGCCGGACAGGGCAGAAGGCAGGTGGTCTGTCCTGTCCTCGAGTTTCATCAGCCTGAGAAGTTCGTTGAGATATGGTTGATCGACCTTCCTTTCGTCGAGTATTAGAGGAAGCTCGATATTCTCTCTTGCAGTCAACACGGGAACCAGGTTGAAGAACTGGAAGACAAAGCCGATCCGTCTCCTTCTGAAGATAGATAACTGTGTGTCCGACATCCCGTACAGGTTCTTCCCGTCTATATGCACGCTACCGGCCGTGGGACGGTCTAGCCCCGCGAGAAGATGAAGAAGCGTGCTCTTTCCCGAGCCGCTGGGACCTACGATGGCGACGAACTCGCCCTCCTCTATGGAGAGGTCGGCCCCTTTCAATGCGGTTACGGCGCTGGCGTTCGATCCATACACTTTTCTCAATCCCGTTGCTCTTAGTACTTCCATGGTATGCCTCCTTAATTGTTGCTTCCACTGAGAATATAAGGAGTCTGTCTTATGACCGGATGAAGAAGAAGCTTAAGAAATCGCAAGATCGGGAATTCACCCTTCTTGTCTTATCGGCAGTTCTATTGCAAAGATAGATCCCTTTTCGTTTGATGATTTGAGTTTTATATCGCCATCGTGTCTCTCGATAATTGCCTTCGCAAGAGCGAGGCCAAGGCCTGTACCCTTTCTCGATCCGACAGCCGGACCACCCCGGTAGAAACTCTGAAAGATTTTAGGTGCATCCCCTGCGGCAATCCCGGGACCTTCGTCCGCGACTGTAAGACAGACGTAGGCCTCGCTCCTGGATATGTCTATCGACACCGTGCCTCCGTCGGGGGAGTAGTTGACCGCGTTCTTGACGAGATTGTCCAGGGCCTGTGAAAGCCACCTCTCATCGCAGAAGACCGTGGCCGTAGATTCGGCCCCGACGGAGATCTTCAGGCCTCTGCTTTTGGCTATCTCCGAGTATCTTCTCGCCACATCCTTTGCCAGTTCTGCCAGATCGGCCTTCTTGAAGCTGAACCTTATCGCTCCCGATTCAATCCTCGCGATATTCAGAACGTCGCCGATCAACCATTCCATTCTCTCGATATCCTCTCCGCTTCTCTCTAGGAACTCGTCCATCCGTTCTCTTTCCATTTCCCTTCCTTCGATAAGCAGCTCGTTCATCGTTTTCAGAGAGGCCAGCGGAGTCTTGAGTTCGTGGGATATGAAGGAGATGAAGCCTCGCATTTTGTCACGTTCAAAATTGACGCTTTCCATAGTCTTCTCGAGCCTCCTGGTTAGCGCGTTGATCTGCGCCGAGAGGATTGCTGTGTCGCCTTCTCCGTAGTAGACTGATTCACTGTTGTACCTGCCATTCATCAGGGCGTCCAGTCTCAGAGATGTATCTTTGAGAAAGTCGGACTGCTTCTTTGCGACAAGAGTCAATAGCGAAAACCAGAGGATTGCCAGTGTTATAGAGGAGAGTGAAGCTATGACGATAACCTTCGATCGAAAGGCTCCGTCGGAGAACTCGAAACTGCCGGGTGGCTCTTCTGTATAGCCAAAAGGTTTTAACAACTCCAGCGCCGCTTCGTAGTCTTCCGATCGTTCTTCAGAGAGCATCTTCGCTACATCATCGTGCGTGATAATGCCTAGCGAAACCAGCCTCCCGATAATCGATACTTCCCGCTCGTAAAGATGGCGCCCGTGATCTTCCAGAGAAAGGTAAAGAGTCACAATCGCGATCAGCGCTATCGATAGCGAGAGAGCGATGCCAATCATGGCAATTACTCTGTTTTGTCTTTCTCTGAACAGGGATCTGAACATCTACTTCTCTCCGTTCCACCTGTAACCGAGGCCCCTCAGCGTTTCGATCAGCTTCGGCTTTGACGGATCTTCTTCCACTTTCTCCCTGAGTTTCCTTATATGAACCGACAGGGTGTTGTCTTCGATGAATTCTCCGTCGATATTCCAGACCTTCTCGAGAAGTTGGTCTCTCGTCAGGACCGCACCGCTGTTTTCAATGAGGCTTCGAAGTATTCTGAACTCGGTGGGGGTGAGGAAGATCTCCTTGCCGGACCTGTAAGCCCTGATCTGGGCCGTGTCGAGCTTCACAGGACCGGACTCAAGCAGAGCGCTTCCTTCGACAGGGTGAATTTTCTGGATTCTCCTGGCGTTGGCCTTGATTCTGGAGATTAGTTCTCTGAGTCTGAAAGGCTTTGTCACATAGTCGTCTCCGCCACTTTCCAGACCCATGACAACACTCACTTCCTCGTCCCTGGCGGTCAGGAAGATCACCGGCATATCCGATCGCCCGCGGATCTTCTTGCACAGCTCGAACCCATTTCCGTCGGGGAGCATGACATCGAGCAGCGCAAGATCGAAATGTCCGTTCTCCATCAATTCGAGGGCTTTTGAAACGTTCCCGGCTACGGTTGCGGACCACCCTTCCTGCTCTAGCGCGTAGCGTATACCGTTCGCAAGGTTTTTGTCGTCTTCGACGAGAAGTATGCTCAACAAACGCGTCACCTCCAGATGGCTATAGCCGGCCTTCGTAGGCCCGGCGCTTCTATTATATATGCCTGAGAGAGAAAGAGAAGAGATGTGAAAACTAGCAACGAGAAGAAGTGCTGTCGGTAGTTCGCTGCGCTCAAGAGAGGACGAGAATTGATAATCGTCGGCCGTCATCGATCCACAGTTCTCCGAGAAGAGCCTTTATTCAGAAGAGAAGCGCGAGATCTCTGTATTGGCGTTGGCTCGTTGGCCAGCGTAACATCACTGCCGGATGCCCTTATTAATAGTCTTCGAGATTTTTTAGATTTCTTGGTACATCAAAAGACCGATAGAAACTTCAAAATAGGACTCTCAGACTTCTTTCCGGGAGTTAGTTGAAAGTCCGGCAGACCCTGAAACCGCAAATGTTGGCTGCACTGTTCGGTGAGTTGTAGCTGCGGCTGGTTACTCTAACCACGCCGTCCCACCAGGTCCTTCCACGGATCGACTTGTTACCAAGCGCCTGATTGTAAGGATCCTTTGCCGGGCTCCTTCTGTAGAAGAAGGCGTCATATGCATCGGAACACCATTCTGATACGTTTCCGCTCATGTCGTATATTCCCAATTCGTTTGGACTCTTCTGTCCGACTTCCTGTGTCATGTCTCCCGAATTATCGGAATACCACGCTACAAGGTCCGGTTCGTTTCCACCCGAGTAAATGTATCCCTCGCTCTTGTTTCCTCCCCTTGCACCGTACTCCCATTCGGCTTCGGTAGGCAGCCTGTATCCAACTACTTTTGAAGGATCTGTCGTCACTTTTCCGTCTTTGTCCAGGAAGTAGCCATTTGCATCGTATGCCTTGGGAAGCTTCTCTCTCTCGCTGAGCCAGTTACAGAAAGCCACTGCATCCATCCAGCTGACGTTGATCACCGGCCTTTGCCCGCGTCCCCAGCCTTCATCTCCAGGCAGAGCTCTCTTCGTCTCTTGACAAAACAGATCATAAAGAGCAAAGGTTATCTCGTACTTTCCTATGTGAAAATCGTAGGAGATAGTTACCTCATGGGCCGGTCGCTCTTCATCCCAGCCAGATCCCCATGTGTCGCCCATTGTGAATGTACCCTTCTCCACCAGGATCATGTCCACGATGCTTTCAGTGGGCGGAGAGTCCTTTTTGGGTTTCAGTGCTATGACAAGCACAATAACGAGAACGGCTATGGAGATTATTGAGACCACAACAACTACTGCCTTCTTCATAATATCGCCTCCTAAAGAGTGGCTCCACACCTGGCAGAGGCAGTAAGTCTGAAGATTAGTCTGGAAGAAACGGCATGGGACCTCGTTTCAATATATCACCGGCCTTTGGGTGAGAAAAGAAATCCACACGGTGCAAGTCAAACGACTTTGTAACACTGTTGGGTTTTTCCGGCTGCATTGTGCTGAACTGAGACCATGACTTAATAGAAGCAGCATAAGCAGAAAAAAATAGTCATCCCAAAAAGAGCCAGCCGCACTAAGTAAGGTAATTCATTGCTTATCAGGGGCCAATCTTGCAGCAAAATATGTTCTGGTTTTCAACAAAATCTGTGGCTCCTTCAGTTGCGATAAAACTAGCCCCCTTGACAAATCTATATGGATGAATATAATATATTTGAACACGTTCGAAATGTATTTTAATTATGTTCAAATACAGAGGAGGCGAACCGATTGACGATCGAAGAAATCAACACCAGGGAAAGGATCTTCAGAGCCACGCTTGAATTTATTAGGGAAGGGAAAGACGCGCACAAACTCACTACGAGGCAAATAGGCGACAGGGCTGGAGTGAATCCTTCGCTGATCAACTACCATTTCCAGTCGAAGGAAAATCTCATAGGTCAGGTTGTGGGGACGATGATGGGAGAGATCATCGGGCAGTTGCGGCGAAGCGATGCAATCGAAAGCGATCCGGAAACCAGGTTGAGAGAGATACTCCTTACCACCGCCGATGCGGCTTTCGAATTTTACAACGTGAGCAGGATCGCCATAGCCGGCGAGCTGAAAGAGGGCTGCAGGAACTCCTGTCAGATGGTTTTACCGCTTTTGCAGGAAATCTTCAAGGGTTACACTTTCTCAGATCTGAACGTTATCGCCCTGCAGCTAATGCTTCCGTTCCATCATATAGTCGTCGATCCCGTTCTTTACGGGAAGTATCTCGGCGCTGATTTTTTTGACGAGAAGCAGCGAAGGGGAAAGATAAATCAAATGGTAGATCTGGTTCTGGCCAGATACGATAAGGAGGCAAAGAAATGAAGCAAGCGGGTATTTCAAAGGCAGGTTCGAAGATTGTCAATCGCACGATACTGGTTGTCGTAGCGACTATGGCGATAATCTTCGGTATTGGCGGCATAGGCCACGGGTTCTTCGAGGCGCTGCAGGGGTTCACCCCGACTAACGGATTGGTGATCCACGCAATCGGGGAGGCCAACAGGATGTGGGAATACGGCAATGAGCCGGCCTTCACAGTTATTCCCAATTTCTTGATCACAGGGATCGCTTCCATGGCGGTGGGACTGGCCGTGATAGTCTGGTCGGTCGGTTTCCTTCACAGAAGGAACGGTCCGACTGTGTTGCTGCTGCTCTTTGTTTTGCTGTTCATGGTTGGCGGGGGAATAGGACAGGTGGTTTTCTTCTCTATTATATGGGTCTTCTCGACTTTCATTCACAAGCGGTTGAAGCCTTCAAAGAGCGAAAAGACCGGCGGCCTTCGAAAAAAGACGGCCCGTTTTTGGCAGCCCTTTTTGGTGGCCTCTTCCGTTGCCATTGTATTTGCGCTAGAAATCGCCATCTTCGGACTCGTCCCCTTCGTAAAAAACCCGGATACGATCTCTCTGGTGATGCTTTCTTCGCTGGGAGCGGGGTTTATACTCATGATTCTTGCCTTTCTATCGGGAATGGTCCATGACACTGAACCTGACAGGAGGATTGCCTCATGAAGGAGAAATTTTTGGTAGCCTACGCCACCAAGCGTGGATCTACCGCGGAGATCGCCGAAAAGATCGGAGAGGTGCTTCGAAAAAGACAGATGCAGGTGGATGTGCTGCCTGCCAGGGAAGTCGTCGATCTCTCGCCTTACAAAACAGCGATCCTTGGAACGGCCGTTTATATAGGGCTGTGGAGAAGGGAGGCGGTCAAATTCCTGAAAACCTACGCGGATGAGCTTGCAAAGCTGCCCCTGCGGATCTTCCTTAGCGGTCCGACCGGTGCGGGAGACCCACTGGAATTGCTTGGCGGCTGGCGCTTCCCGGAATCTCTGAGACCGACGATAGAGCGAATAAAGCCCGTTGAAATAACCTGCTTCGGAGGAAGAATAGAGAGCGACAAGATGAATCCCTTCGAAAGAATGATAATCAAAAAAGTCGGGGCCGAGATCGGTGATTTCCGCAACTGGGAGAGTATCGCTTCGTGGGCGAATGGAATTGACTGAAGTTGCCAGTGATGTTTCGCGCGTTAGTTGCTTGACCGGAGAGCATCAAAAAGCGGCCGGACATGAAACCCGGCCGCTTTCGATTTTCTCGGTTTTTGAGAGTATCGAATGGGGAGGCTCAGAACTGTATTCCAACCTCGGCCATAACTCTGAACAAGTCGCGATCGAGATCCTCCATCTCTTCTCTCGTGGAAACCTTTAGAGGCATCCTTACTCCACCCATCTTCAAACCCCTCTTCTCAAGAACCGACTTCATGTAAGGTATGTTGGCCCCGTTTCCAACGGCCATTGTGAGTTTGGTGAGGGATTTCTGGGCTTTGAAGGCCTCCTCGTATTTTCCGGCTCTTACCGCATCGCGAACTTTGACGAAGAACTCCGGGAAGACCGCTCCCGGACCGGAAACGCAGGCCTTCCCTCCGTTCGTGAGAACGGCCGAATAGGCCGCATCGCAACCGACGACCGTGTTGAACGTACCGGGGAGGTTCTGGATCACAGACAAAGCGTACACGAAGTCGCCGCTGCTGTCCTTCACACCGACTATCCAGGGATGCTTCTGGTGAAGTCTCTTCAACACATCGACGCTTATCCAGTTCTTCGTGAGCGACGGGATGTTGTATATGTAGAGCGGGTACTCTCCCATCTCTGTAGCGATAGCGTCGTAGAAAGCGAAGAGTTCATCCTGGCTATGCTTAAAGAAGAATGGAGTGACCACGGCGGCGGCGTGAGCGCCGCAGGCTCTGGAATGCTTCAGAAGGTCGAGAATATCCTCGAAAACCGCCGCACCGCAGTGGGATATTATCGTCATTCTATCGTCGTTGGCCTTTATGAAAGCCTCGAGCGCTTTCTTCCTTTCTGAAACGCAGAGAGAGGTTCCCTCGCCCGTGGTGCCGAGCACGAACATACCGTTCACACCCTTCTCCACGAGAAAATCTACATAATTGGATATCGCACCGTACTCTATTTTCGTTCCATCGGCCGACATGGGAGTCAGTGGAGCGACACCTACACCTTCTAAAAGTCTCATCGCATTAATCCTCCTTCTGCCAGCCTCCGGGCTGCCTCTTCCATGAGCGGCGTTTCCTGCACCAGTCCCATTCTCACCCTCTGCCCCCCATTGAGCCCGTACGCCGTTCCCGGCACAACGAGAATTCCGTATTCTTTGTATAGTTTCTCGGTGAAGAGCCAGGGATCAATGCCTTCAGGGGTTTCCACCCAGGTGTACATGGCGCCTTGCGGCGGAGAGAATCTAAGGCCTATATCGCTCAATCCGTGGACGAGAGCATCACGCCTTTGCTGATACATACCGCTCAGTTCTCTGTAAAAAGAATCGGGCGTCTCTATCAAAGCCGTTGCAGCCGCCTGCTGTATCGGATAGAAGACGTTCGAGTCGATTTTTGATTTGTACAGCTTCACCGCGTCGACCAGCCTCTTGTCACCGACGATGGCGCCCACCCTCCAGCCGGCCATGTTATAGGTCTTCGAGAAGGCGAAGTATTCGAATCCCAGTTCCAGGCCGGGACGGGCCTCCAGATAACTGTGGACCGTCAGCCCGTCGAAAGCTATCTCCGAGTACGCCAGATCGCTCATCACAGCGAAGTCGTAGCGTGAGGCTATTTCCGAGAGGCTCTTATAGAAATCCAGACCGACAATTCTGCCCGTGGGATTCGATGGGTAGTTCACGATAACGATCTTCGGGCCGTGAAGTCTGGCCTTTTGTTCGATCTCATTCAAAACCCTGTCCGACTCGGCATCGCTGTTGTAGGTCAACAACTTGCCCCCGGTGAACAGAACGGCCTCGAAATAAGTCGGGTAGCCTGGATCTGGTACCATGACGACGTCTCCTGCATTAACCAGCGAGTGCAAGGCGTTGAATATAGCTTCCTTTATACCCACGGTGACGAGTACGTTGTCTTTGGGGTCTATCTCGACTCCAAAACGCTTGCCGTACCAGAAAGCCACCGCTTCGCAGAGCTCGGGAGCGCCGTGCTGGGGTGGATACGTGTGGTAGGCCGGATTGTCGAGATGCGTTTTCATGGCCTCGATTATCCAGGCGGGGGTGGGTCTGTTCGGAGCACCGATGGAAAGGTTGATCATGGGGTATTTGGATGGTTGTGTTTTCAACTTGTTTATGAAAGCAAAAGCATCCGGCCTGAAGAACTCAAGCTTTGAGCACTCCAGTTGGTATCTCATCTGTTATTACCTCCCTCGAGTTTTTTCGAAACGATTATCAACGGATAGCATACGAGTATGAAAAAAACCGATACAATGCTGAAAGCCATGAACGGGTTCAGCGTGAGCTGCATGATCTGACGGGACGTTCTGACTATCTCCACCATCCCTACCAGCGAGACTATAGATGTGTCCTTTATTGTCATCACGATCTGACCGACAATCGAAGGCATCGTCGTCTTGATTATCTGTGGCAGTATTATGAGCGTGACCTTTTTAAAGTAGCTCATACCGAGCGCTTCGGCAGCTTCGAACTGCCCTTTGTCCATAGCCACAAGACCGCTTCTGAAAACTTCCGAGAGGTAAGCGGTCGCCGTTATAGAAAGAACCACTATTCCGGTCTGAAAGGCTCCCAGTTCAATTCCGACATATGGCAGGGCGAAGTAAATGGCGTAAACGATTATCAGGAAGGGAGAGCCCCTGACGATCTCGACCAGTACGGTCAGGGTTTGCGACAGTACGGGTATTCTGTGAAACCTTACAAAAGCTATCACTATTCCCAGTATTATTCCTATGGCGAGAACAAAGGGCAGAAAGGCCAGGTTGCTCAGAAAGGCTATGCCGAGCCTGGAAAGCTGCTGCATGAGCGATATGTCCTGCATCATACCACCTTCCCGAAGCCAAACCAGCGCCTTGCACTACGCCCGGGCTCTTTCTTGCCGCTGATGAAACGGCTCAAAAGCGCGAGTATAAGATAAATGCCGAAGTACATGAGCATCGGCACTCCGAACGATTCGAAGGGCATATACGTTCTCGCGGCTATCTTTCTGGCCGTGTAGGTGAGTTCCGGTATCACGAGGACCGCGGCCAGACTCGTATCCTTTATGAGATACGAGAATTGGCTTATCAACGGCGGGAGTATCTTCTTGAACACCTGGGGAAGGATTATCAACCTCATGGTTTGAAACCATGAAAGCCCCAGCGCCCTCGAAGCTTCCGATTGTCCCTTGTCCATAGAAGCGAGGCCACCCCTCACTATCTCGGATATGTACGCCCCGCTGTTGAGAGAGAATGCGATGATAGCACTCTGAAAAGAGGTCAACATGATACCGGTTATGGGAAGCCCGTAATGCACGAAGTAGAGCTGAACGAGCAAAGGTGTGGATCTTATAAAACCCGTGTAAATTCCTACAGGAATAATTGCCAGCTTTGATTTCATTGTCGATATTATTCCAACGACGGTTCCGATTATCAAAGCAAAAACGCCGCTGAGTGCGGCTACCTTGAGAGTCTCAAACAACGCTTCGAAAAAATCCGGCAGATACTGTGATATCATTCTCATATCAAGCACGGTATCACCTACAGTATCTTGCTCAGGAATTCTTTGGTCCTTTCACTCCTGGGGTTTGTGAAGAACTCGTTCTTCGGTGTCAGTTCGATTATCTTTCCGTCGTCGAGAAAACCTACTTTGTTGGCCACTTCTCTTGCAAAGCCCATCTCGTGGCTGACTATTATCATAGTCATGCCGCCGAGCGCCAGTTTTATCATGACATCGAGAACTTCCTTTATCATCTCCGGGTCGAGAGCAGAAGTGGGTTCATCGAAAAGCATCAGTTTTGGATCCATGGCGAGAGCTCTTGCGATCGCCACTCTCTGTTTTTGACCGCCGGATAGTTGTCCCGGATACGCATCGTATTTAGCTGAAAGACCTACCTGGTCAAGTAAGCTCTTCGCCTTTTCGTAAGCTTGATCTTTCGGCATCTTTTTGACATGTATAGGTGCAAGAGCGACGTTGTCCATCACCGAAATGTGAGGAAAGAGATTGAAGTGTTGAAAGACCATGCCGGAGTTCTTCCTGACATAGCTGAGATTGGCGCGACTGGATTTGATGTCCTTTCCAAGTACCTCGATCGTTCCCTCGTGATAATGCTCGAGCATGTTTATGCATCTGAGCAGCGTACTCTTGCCCGCACCGCTCGGACCGCAGAGAACCAGCACGTCGCTTTCGTAAACATCGAGATCTATGTTTTTCAGCACATGGAGTTTTCCGAATGATTTATGTAAGCCTCTTATCCTTACAACACGTTCCATAGAATTCCCCTTTCAATTCCTGAAGTGGGATGGGGAAGGCCCCATCCCACAGAATAATGTTTGCAGAACGCTCAGTCAACTACGAACGACGGAACCCATTCCTTGCCGACATACTTTTCATAGATCTTTCCGTACTCACCTGTCAGCTTTTCCCACTTGATGAACCAGTTGAACCAGTTAACCAGCGAATCGGAATCCTGGTCCTGTCTGAAGGCCAGTCCGTAAGTATCGGGTCTTACATAACCTTCCAGAATCTTCAGCTCTGGGTTCTTGTTCGCCAATTCGATACAGATCATTTCGTCGTCCATGACCGAATCGATTCTGCCGAGCTTGAGATCGGTCATCCACTCGGCCAGGTTATCGTACAGAGAGGCCTTCTTGCCCCAGGTCTGCTCGATGAAATCGGCGTGGACCGATCCCATGGTCGCGCCCATCTTAACGCTGGGAGCCGCGAGATCCTTCCAGCTGACAAGCGGGGAGTCCTTCCTTGCGATTGCAACGATTCCGGTCAGGAAGTACGGATCGGAAAAACGGATCGACTTCATTCTGGTGAGGGTCATCGACATGTTCGCGGCGATCATATCGACTTTTCCCGAGAGGAGCGAAGGAATAAGGCTTTCCCAAGCCATATCCTGCCATTCGATCTGGACTCCCATTTCCCTGGCGGCCAGTTCCATCAATTCAACCGTGAATCCGGTAGGTTTCCCGGCGGGATCTCTGTACTGCATGGGAACGGCTGTCATATCGGTGGCCACAACGATTTTTCCCTTCTTCACGATGTTCTCCAGCGCCGTTACCGCCATCGTGGAGCTCACAAGCAGAACCGCAATAACTACAAGAACAAGCAACTTCTTCATTTTTTCTTCCCCTTTCGTCTTTTAGTATGCTTACCGTTACGGTAAGTGAAAACTCCTCACGGATTGAAAAATGTATGTGGATTAGCAGAATTAGTTCAATAATATAGAACACTATTCAACAATGTAGTAATTCATGTATTAACGATACCAGATTACTTCCGATAATACAAAAACATTCTGTTCTGATTTATGACGTTCTGAAACAATTAAAGGTCTTTACACCTGATTATGAAGTGCGATTTGACTTCACTGCCTTTGAATGAGTGCTTTTCTACCGTTAGCTTTATGAATCTCGAGTTTTGTGGGCAATCAGTTGGCGAAGTCTCTATAAAGATCGTTGAGAATCTTCATAGTTTTCAAGAAGGGTTCCTTGTAGGCTTCGATAGCTTCATCGGTCATTCTGTCAGCCGGACCGGCTATACTCACGGCATACCTGGCCACTCCGTGGTTATCCAGTATGGGAGCGGCGATGCATTTTATGCTCTCCTCCTGCTCGATCCTGTCGTAGGAGTATCCGTTGCAGCGTATCGTGTCAATCTCTTTCTTCAACAGTTCCGGGTCCGTGATTGTGTTTGGCGTCCTCTTCACCAGCTTAACCCTTTCCAGATAGCCGTTTATATATGAGTCGGACTGAAAAGCCAGCAGGGCTTTGCCGACTCCGGTGCAGTAAAGCGAGGCGGTTACGCCGACGGTCGAATGCGGCCTCAAGGCGTGGGTGGGATGGAGGCATTCGATGTATATCACCTGATCTCTGTAAAGCGATGTGAGGTGGATCGTTTCGTTGATCCTGTTCCTCAGCTCCTCCAGATGGGGAAGGGCGATCTCCCTGAACTCCATGTTTCTTCTCATAAGACCGCTGAGCTGCAGTATTCTGTTGCCGAGCATGTAATTGTTGCCGTCCCGGGCGAGGTAGTCCAGATTCGTCATCGCGGCGAGTATATTGTGAACGGTGGCTTTGGGATAGCCGAGCCTGGCGACCATATCGCTGAATCGCCATTTGTTTTTCTCGAAAAACAGTTCGAATATCTCATCGACCTTTTTGAATGCCTTGAAGTGTTCCGTCATATTGGACTCCATTCAATATTGTCGTAAGTAGTAATAGGATATCAGAAAAATTCACGCTTTGCCCGGGGTGTCGATTTTTAGACACTCTGACTCCCGTTGAAAGTGGTCGCTCCCGCTCGAGCATGTATTTAGATCAAGAGCAGAAGAAGTGTTCTTCGTTGGGAGGTCAAAGCAACCGAGATAGAAAAGCGGCGGGCTGATGGCCCGCCGAAATAGTTCAATATTGCGATTCCATTTTGCTTATACCGCTTCCACGAAGTCGCTTTCAAACTGGCTGGCATAGAGATCTGCGTAGAAGCCGCCACGTGCAAGGAGTTCTTTGTGGGTTCCCTGTTCGACGATGTCGCCTTCATTCATAACGAGAATAAGGTCTGCGTCTCTTATCGTTGAGAGTCTGTGGGCTATGACGAAGCTGGTCCTGTTTTTCATCAGGTTTTTCATAGCTCGCTGGATGAGGGCTTCCGTTCTCGTGTCGACTGAACTGGTTGCTTCGTCGAGTATGAGGACCTTCGGGTCTGCCAGGATCGCCCGGGCGATAGTTATGAGTTGCTTTTGCCCCTGAGAGATGTTCGTCTGCTCTTCGTTAAGCACCAGGTTGTAGCCGTCAGGGAGTGTGTGGATGAAGGAGTCGACATGAGCAGCCTTCGCCGCTGCGAGAACTTCTTCATCCGTTGCATTGAGCCTTCCGTATCTGATGTTGTCACGGATGCTGGCGTTGTAGAGCCAGGTATCCTGGAGAACCATTCCGAAGTTTTCCCTCAGGTCGTGCCTGGTGTAGTCATTTATGTTGTGGCCGTCCAGAAGTATCTCTCCGGAGTTGACATCGTAGAAGCGCATCAGGAGTTTGACGATGGTTGTCTTTCCCGCTCCGGTGGGCCCCACGATGGCTATGTTGTGTCCCTTGTCTACGTCACAGGAGAAGCCTTTTATGATTATCTTTTCCGGATCATAGCCGAATCTGACGTTCTTGAACTCGACGTGGCCGTGGTGGTCGACTCCTGTAACGGGGGTAGTGGTCTCGGTGATCTCCTCTTCCTCTTCCAGAAATTCGAAGACTCTCTCCGCTGCAGCGGCCGTTTGCTGGAAGATGTTCATGATGTTTGCGATCTGTGCGATAGGCTGAGTGAAGGATCTTACGTACTGGATGAAGGCTTGGATGTCGCCGACTGTTATCATCTTTCTGACGGCGAACCAGCCGCCCATTATGGTTATGAGGACGTATCCCAGGTTGCCGACGAAGGTCATTATGGGCATCATCATGCCGGAGAGAAACTGGGATTTCCAGGCGGAGTCGTACAGTTCGCCGTTGAGTTTGTCGAAAGTCTCTATGCTTTTGGCCTCTCCGTTGAAGGCCTTTACGACGATGTGGCCTCCATACATCTCTTCTATGTGGCCGTTGACCTTCCCGAGATACTCTTGCTGCTTTTTGAAGTATCGCTGGGACATCTTCACAATGAAGGCGATGAGCCCCATCGAGACCGGTAGTATGAGCATGGCCACCAGTGTTAGCTGCCAGCTTATCGAGAACATCATTATGGTGACGCCGATTACGGTCGTGATGGACGTAATGATCTGACTCAAACTCTGGTTGAGCGTTCTGCTTATGGTGTCGACGTCGTTGGTAACCCTTGACAGGACGTCTCCCTGGGAGGTCCTGTCGAAGTATTTCAGTGGAAGTCTGTTTATCTTCCTGGAAATCTCCTCTCTGAATTTGTATGTGATCTTCGCCGATATGCCAGACATGATCCATCCCTGGATATAGATAAACAGTGCGCTGAGCACATACAGTCCGAGAAGGATCAACATGGTCCTTGCGACGGAGTCGAAGTTTACCCCTTCGCCGGTACCGGTGATTTTGCCCATGATGCCTTCGAAGACCTCGGTCGTCACCCCTCCGAGTATCTTAGGCCCTACGATGGAAAACACGGCACCGGCCGCCGCGAAACAGAAAACTACGAGTATCAGTATCTGGTACTTCTTCATGTATTGAACCAGTTTCTTTAGTGTTCCTCTGAAGTCTTTGGCCTTCTCTCCCGAGCGCATCATGCCTGGGCCCATCGGACCGCCACCGCGATCTTGAGGCCTTCTTCCCTTTTCTCTGTTATCCCCGTTCATGCTAATTCCGCCTCTGAAAGCTGTGACAGTGCGATTTCTCTGTATATCTGACAGCTTTTCATCAATTGGTGGTGTTTGCCGATTCCTACAAGGTTGCCCTCATCCAGAACGAGTATCTGATCGGCGTTCTTTATCGTCGCAATTCTCTGGCCGACTATTATCATCGTGCTATCTCCAGTTTCTTCTTTCAATTTTCTTCTCAGCGCTGCGTCTGTCTTGAAGTCCAGGGCAGAGAAGCTGTCGTCGAAGAGGAATATCTGGGGCCTTTTCAGCAACGCTCTGGCTATGGAAAGCCTCTGCTTCTGTCCGCCCGATACATTTGTCCCGCCCTGGGAAATTGGGGAGTCATACCCTTCTTCTTTCGCGGTTATGAATTCGACGGCCCGGGCGATTTCGGCAGCTCTTTCAACTTCTTCCTTAGGAGCCGTTTCATCGGCGTATTTCAGGTTCGATTCTATGGTTCCGCTGAAGAGGACGCCCTTCTGGGGGACGTAGCCTATGCGCTCCCGCAGGTCGTGCTGGCTCACTTCCCGGATGTCTATTCCGTCAACCAGGACCTGGCCGCCGCAGACATCGTAGAACCTCGGTATCATGTTAAGCAGCGTCGATTTCCCCGAACCGGTAGAGCCGATGATCGCCGTCGTCTGCCCCGGGAGGGCCGTGAAGCTTATGCTGTTCAGGATGTTTTTCTCGGCACCGGGGAAGCGGTAGCAGACGTTCTTGAATTCAACAGTTCCTTTAAAATCCTGGCTGAATTTCTTCGGATTCTTGGGATCTTTTATCTGGGGATCGACTTCCAGGATTTCCGACACTCTCGCTCCGGAAACAGAGGCCCTCGGGATCATGATGAACATCATTGTCAACATGAGAAAGGCGAAGATAATCAACATGGAGTACTGAATGTAGGCCATCATGTCTCCAACCTGCATGGTTGAGGCCTCTATCTGGTGTGCCCCCACCCAGACGATGAGGAGCATAGTTCCGTTCATGACGAACATTATCGCCGGCATCAGTACGACCATTATCCGGTTGACGAAGAGGTCGGTTCTTGTAAAGTCTCTGTTCGCGGCGTCGAATCTCTCTTCTTCAAACTTCTGGGTGTTGAAGGCCCTGACGACCATGAGGCCTGACAGGTGTTCCCTTGTAACCAGGTTCAGTTTGTCTACGAGTTTCTGCATCTTCTTGAATTTCGGAAGGGCTATGGCGAACACGATCCCCACCATGCCGAGTAGTATGATTACGGCGAGGGCGATGATCCAGGACATGGAGGCGCTCTTCTCGAGTGCCCTTATGATTCCGCCGACACCTATGATTGGCGCGTAGAATACCATTCTTATTATGAGAACAACCACGAGCTGTATCTGAGTTATGTCGTTCGTCGTTCTGGTAATGAGCGAGGCCGTAGAGAACTGGGCGAATTCAGAGTTCGAGAAGTTTTCGACCTTTTCGAAGACATCTCTTCTCACTGTTCTGGCCGAGGCGGCCGCTATCTTCGAAGCGATGAAGGCGACCATTATGGTGCACAGTACGCTCAGCAGGGTCATGAGAACCATTATAAAACCGGTGCGTAGCACGTAGCCGCTCTGCAGCTTCTGGGTGTTCATGCCAAGCTCTTCGTAGATTTCCTTTACGGCAAGGGCGCCCGACTGGTTGACGATGGTCTTGCCCATGACTTCGACCATGCTATCAACTTGATTCAGCATTTCGAGTCTCTGGGCTTCCGGCATTAGGCGTAGCAGCAAGAGCACGTTTGCCCCTTCCGGAATGGTGAAACCGCTGGGGGGCGCAAAGCTCCCGTTTTCCCCGACCATGCCGTTCTTGACTCCGGAATAGGCCATGAGCGCCTTGCCAAGGATTAAATTAAGACTTGGGCGATCTTCAATCTCTCCAGATTTCAGGACGTAGACATCTTTGCTCTCCAATATGGGGTACTTCTTGAGGTTTTCTTCGTAATTGGCCGATTCTTTGCTTATGAGATCGTAGTAGCTCAGGACCTGTTGCCTCTCTTCTTGACTCATGAACAGTGACACGTCATCGAACGTTTCTTTGCTTACGACCTCCGGTATGGCGTCTTCGATGCCGCCCTGCTGAATACCGACGTTTACGATATTCGACATATAATCGGGCAGGGCGAGCTCCGTCATGGCCTGGACGAAGAGCAGTGCCACCGCGACCACGATGAATACAGTGTAGGGCTTAAGGTACCTGATCAGTTTGAGCATCAGTTTTGCCCTCTTTCTTCGGATTTCTGTGATTCTTCGAGTATTGTCCTCAGCTTTTCAAGCCCTTCCAGAATAAAATCAAGATCTTCTTCTGTGGTGGTAGACAATACCCTTCTCATCTTCTGGGCAAAGGCATTGAGGTGTTTCCTTACAGGTTGGCGATACTCTTCGGCAAGGCTTATCATAACGATTCGCCTGTCTTTTTCGCTTCTCTTTCTTTCAACGATCTTCTTTTCGACGAGTCTGTCGATAATCCCCGACACCGTGCTGTTTGAAAGATCGAGTTTCCTGCTTATATCGCTTACCTTCATATCGCCATAATGATTCAGCACTCTCATGACAAGGATCTGTGACTGGGTAACATCCAATTTCTTAAGGTCGCTTTCGAAACTCTGCTTGATAAGCGACATTATCCTCTTGATCAGTGTCAACATTTCTTCTATTTTCGAGCTCTCTTCCAACAAAACCACCTTCTTCGCACATTATTAGACCTTTCGTAGCCGGATAATATGAATTCGAATATTTCGCACACGAAATATATTGTACAGCAATAAGCCGATAGTGTCGATGGAAAAATCAAAAACCGGAACTCCATATAAGAAAACTACGGAATGGCAGTTCGGGAGCATTCGCGATGCAACACGAAGGGGTGTTTCAGGACAGATTGTTCCTTCACTCAGTATTTTAGAAAGGATGTGTATTGCACTCGATGTTTGATATTCATCGATACTTAATAATTATAGTTTGACAACTATCAAACCAGGTGTTATGATCTAACTGTAAGAGATACATCGAACTAAGGGGAGGGAGCATGAATGAAATCAACGAAAGTCAGATCAGTGAAGGAAATTTTCGACCAGATAGAAAGAGTCAAGGTAGACGCCCTCAAGTTCGGAGCCTTCTACCGCTTCTAAGAAGCAGAAAGAGAACATAACAGAGCCCCTTCAACATAGAAAGTCATTGGAGTCCCTAAAAGGGACTCGTTTTTTATAGCCGAGCATGCTGTCAACATCAAAGCAAAAGGCAATATAAAAAAAGAAGGGTCTCGCTGGAGACCCAATGTCATCTTTTCTTTCCGTGGGGGAAAAAGGGGGGTTGCTTTGTATGTTCGGTTCTACTGGTGTGCCTTTTAATTAGAGAGCCAGAAAATTACCCAGTCTTGCAGAATCCGATCTCGCTTTGTCTATGGCTTTCTGAATATCTCTAATTCCTGTGAAAGTCCTTTTTCTCATATCAATCGATCCCGCAAGTTCGATATTTTTCTTACATAATAATCATAACACCTGGTTTGATAGTTGTCAAACTATAATTATTAAGTATCGATGAATATCAAACAATACTGGTATGAAGATCATTCGGCTTCCATTATATGTTGACTCTAAAGACCTCGGGCCAAAGAACGGATTATGAACATACTTTTTTGGCGAATATACTGCTCTATTGTCGGCATTCATGGATGATCATATGCCGGCTGTTTGCTTATTCTGCATCTTGAGGAATTGGTTCTAAGCATATCGAACACCTTGTATGGTATAATTCTATTCATATCGAACCTGGAGTGTGGCTTCATTTGCGAATGGTTCCCGGATATGTTGAATTAGTTGAAATTCTCATGGCGTGCGCTTATGCCGACAAAGAGAGTTATTTCGATTCAGTCTCGGAGGATCTGGGCGTCGACTTTAAGCCGGGTGAAGAACTGGTACGTTTTCTCCGGTTCTTGAGAGACGATTCGAACTGGCCGATAAAGGTGGCCGTGAACGTATTTTCCGAAATAAAGGATAGCGTGATCTTCTTCTGCGATATGCCTCCCTCTTCTGGAAAGATAGTTACTGTCGAAGAGACTATGGAAAGCCTCAAGAACGATTTCAGAGGCAAGGCCAGATGCGTGGTCGAGAGTATCCTTCTGAACAACTTGAACTTCTCGAAGGAAGAGGTCGAAAGGGCGCTGGGGGGCGATCTAAACATAGTAGCCGAAGCTGTCGATAGGGCTAGCGACCTTTCTGAGAACACGACCTGGTTCATTACGCAGCTGGTGAACTTCCCGCAACAGTCGCAGGAGATTCTCATGTTCGCCCTGACGGTTCTGAAGAGGTATTACGAAGATTCGGGGCTCAGAAAGAAAAACCTGGGCTGTATAAACGAGACCATGGAATCCTTCGGTCAGGAGGAATACAAGGAGGTCGCTTCCGGCTTTCTGGAGCTCTACGGAGTGACGGCCAGGGACGAGTCTCCTCTGTATCTCCTTCTGCAGAATACGCTCCAGTATCCGGGCGTGAGATACGCCTACGCCTGCGACAAGCAGTTCGTCGTTCTCAACAATCAGCTCAAGCAACTCGAAGAAATCGTCAACCCTTATATCACCGACCACATTCTCAGACTCTTTCTCAAAAACTTCTCCGATCCTACGAAAATGCAGATCATGGTGGCCGTTTCTCAGGAACCCAGGTACGTTGACGAGCTGGCCAAACTTTTAGGGCTTTCCAAAGCGACCATCTCTTACCACCTCTCTTCGCTTGGAGAACTGGCGCTGGTCACCGGTAGAAAGGATCGCAGGAGGATATATTTCTCGCTCAACCGCAAACGGATCGAAAGCATTATCAAGAGGCTGGAAGTCTTTTACGAAGAGAGTGATGACTCTTGGAAATGATAGCGGGATACTTCGAGATCTACGATCTCACGATGGCCATACACTTCTCTCTCAACACCGGCCCGGTCGAAAAAGTTCTAAAGACACTCGGTGTCGATTACGAGCCGACCAAAGAACTGATCGACTTCCGTGATACGCTTCTCCAGGACGGTGAATGGACGACGAGGATGTACACCACCTTCATGAACGAACTGGGTGTCATGGCTCCGATACTCTTTCCAATAAAGCAGAAGATGCTCGACGGGATGATAGTCACGATAGAGGAGAGCCTGAATATATCCGACGAGGGCCTCCAGATGATCAGGGAAAGATTTATACAGGTTTTCGCCGACCGGCGGCTAAAGGTTTCTCACGAGACTCTCATCAAGATGCTTCTCGAGCAACCCTCCGAGGTGGCGCGGGCCATAGATACCATAGAGGGAATCAGCGCCGATACCATATGGTTCATAAACCAGCTGTTCTTCTTCCCCAGGACCGCCATGGACTTTCTGGTGGCCAACACTCTCAAGATACTGAAACTGTACGAAAAGAGCGGCTTGCGCGAACTCAATCTCAAAACCATAAGGAACTATCTCGAAAACCAGTCCTCTCAGAAGATAAAGGATGCCTTTTCAAACTATCTCGATTACTACGATATAACTCCCGATGAGAGAAAACCGCTTTATATAGCGCTTCAGAACTCGGTCTCTCACACCAATTCTGGCCTGATGACCTATCCTACCTTCCATCTCTTGATAATGGGGCTGGAAGAGGTGACTCAGGACTTCTCCGGAAGAATTCCCAGAGAAGTGCGTCTTCAGAGCCTGTTGAAGATGCTCTCCGACGAAACCCGTTTCAGGATACTCAAAAGACTCAACACTCAACCCGTACCGCAGAAGCGCCTCGTAGAGTTCACCGGCCTGGCAAAATCGACCATCTCTTATCATATGGGGCTGCTTTTCAAGTCTTCGCTCATAGACATAGATCCCTTCAGCAATATAGTCTCCGTCAGGAAGGAGACTTTGAGAAAGGCGGCGGCCGATATCAGGAACCTTCTGGCGATAAAGGAGAAAAAGTTGTGATCAAAGCTGTGATTTTCGATATGGACGGAGTGATGATAGATTCGGAAAGGCTCTACAGGGAGGCCTGCGCGGAAATAGTAGGTCGTTACGGCGGTGCGATAACGCCGGAGCTTTTCGAGAAACAGATGGGACTGAAGATGGAGGAGACGCAGAGAGTGGTCGTGGAAATAGCCAATCTTCCCCTTACACCCCAGGAGTTTGGAAGGATGTACATCGAGCGCTTCCTGGAGATCGCCAGAGAAAGGCTCGGTCCAAACCCCGGTCTTGTAGAGCTTCTGGAGTTTCTCACTCCCCGCGTAAAGCTGGGTATAGCCTCTTCGACCGAGAAGGGCGTGATTATGGAGATCGTCGAGCAGATAGGTGTTGGCCGCTACTTTCAGGCGATAGTTGGGGGAGATGAAGTCTCCAGATCCAAGCCGGATCCGGCGATTTACCTTCATGCGGCCGGTCTGTTGGGCTGCGATCCGGAAGAGTGCATAGTGATCGAAGACTCCCCGAACGGTATAAAGAGCGGCACGGCGGCCGGAATGGAAGTTCTTGCAGTCCTGCACGACGAGAACAGACACCTGGATCTCTCAGGCGCCGGCAGGGTATTCGAAAACTTGATCGAAGTTGGAGAGTATCTACGGCGAAGCGACGGACTGTCGAGTCGCAGGCGCTAAACCTTCACCCTGTACCAGTACTGATAAGCCTCTTCGAAACTGAGCGACGAGTATAGCTTTATAGCTACGTCGTTCACTATATCCACCTGAAGATATGCTACCCGGGCTCCCTCTCTCCCGCCGAGCGCCATCAGCTTTTCGGTGAGTTCTTTGCCGTAGCCCATTCTCCTGTATTCCTGACCGATCGTTATGCCGAAGAGACCGAAGTATTCGTCCTCCCTGACGGCCATGGCGCAACCTACGGCCTCCTCGCTCTTCTTCAGGATGAGGTAGTAAGCGTCGGGGACTATCGAGTCGAGTATCCTCCCCAGCCAGTGTTCGTTTTCCGCGGCTTTCTTGCTCAACCTGGTGAAGGAACCCAGCCACTCTCTGGAGGGAGTGGTGAAGATGTCGAGATCGGATAGATCCCTCGTCGCTCCTGAGAGCTCCTTTGTCAGGACTATTGCGCGGTCTCTTTCGACGTAACCCTGGCTTTCCAGTGCTCTGTCCAGCTCGGATGGAAGAGATATGGATGTCATCTTGAAGATAGTCTGGAGTCCCCTGCTTGAGCAGAACCGTTCCGCTTCGTTGATCTTTCGCATCAGATCCTCTCTCGATTCGTAAAGGGGGAGTATGGAATTGGCCCTGTTGGTGTAACCCCCGGCGCACCTCATAACCCAGCCGTCGTAGAATCTTACATACACACCCGGCCACGCGTTCATGGATATCTCTTCGAGTTTGCGTATGTCCAGCATCAAAACCTCCGTGTCGTTTGTATGCAATATTATAGCCTTTCTACGGCCTCTTTCTCTCGCCCCTCACTTTCTCCGATCGATGATAAAATAACTGCGTGACAAAGGGGGTATGAATGGTGGAAGAAAAGCGTCTAGACCAGAACCTGTACTCGACATATCTCTCGAGAATCAACTCAGTCCTCGACTACATAGAGCAGCATCTGGCCGAAACTTTGACACTCGAAGAACTTTCCGATGTAGCCAATTTTTCGAGATTCCACTTTCACAGGATCTTCTTCGTATTCATGGGAGAAACGCTTTCGCATTTCATCTGGCGTCTCCGTCTGGAGAAAGCCGCCGTTCTTCTGGTTAACGACTCGAAAAAAACCGTCTCGGAAATCGCCCTGGACTGTGGATTTTCAAGCCCATCCTCCTTCAGCCGGAGCTTCAAGAAGTATTTCGAACTAACTCCTCTGGAGTGGAGGAAGGAAAAGCTCGAACAGAGCAATCTCGATCAAGAGGAAGGCAACTACGATCATACACATAGCAACGAGAGAAAGGCATCTTTTCCGGCTCCTATCTACAATCGTAGTGTGGAAATCATGATGAGGAGGACGAACATGGAAAAGATGGGCAAAAGCGTCACCATCAAGCAATTACCGGAAACCGACGTGGCCTATGTGCGTTACATAGGACCTTACGCGGGCGACGAGAAGCTCTTCGAAACTCTTTTCAACAAGCTTTGCGCCTGGGCCGGACCGAGGGGACTTCTCCAGAGATCCGATGCGCAGTACCTGATTATCTATCACGACAACCCCGACGTCACCGAAGAAGATAAGTTGAGGTTGAGCGTCTGCGTGACGGTGCCGAAAAACACCCGGGTCGAAGGAGAGATAGGAAGGATGACCATCGCGGCGGGAGAGTACGCCGCGGCACGTTTCGAACTGGATTCCAGCGAGTACGGAAAGGCCTGGGACTGGCTTTACGGCCAATGGCTGCCCCAGAGCGGGTATCTCCCCGACGACAGACTGCCCTTCGAGCTGTACCCGACGGACGTAAAAAGCGAGTGCGAAGACAAGAAAGTGGTGGATATCTATCTGCCGGTCAAGAAGATTTGAAGTGTAGCGGGGAGTCGATCTCCCCGCTTTTATTAAGGTTCTCCGACCACGTTGCGTACGAACCAGTTCATCGAGAGGAGCTCGTCGTCCGAAGGCCTTTCTCCGGCCGAGCATCTCATTTTACCGCTCTGATCGTAGAGAGGTCCTTCGAAGGGATGAAGATCGTTGGAGATTATCTTCTCCCTTTCGGCTCTAACATTATCGGAGATAGTCTGAGGTACCAGCGGGCTCATCGATATGTCTACGATCGCGTCTTTAATTCCACCCCAGTACTGGTAGCTCTTCCAGTTTTTGTCCATAACCTCCCTCACGACCTTCTCGTAAAAGACACCCCAGTTCCACACCGGAGAGGCCAGGAAGGTTTTAGGCGAAAACGTGCTCATATCTGCGTTATAACCTATTGCATAAACTCCTCTATCTCCTGCCGCCTGAACGGCCGCCGGCGATCAGACCGGTAAGATAACCCGGTTCGTATATCCTGCCGAAATAAGTCCCGAGGTTCTCAGAGGTTTTATAGCCGGAGCAATGCATGAAAACCGTTTCAGGATAATGTGCCGCGATCTCCACCACGTCGTCCATGAACCCGAAACTCGTACTGAAGACGATATCGAAACCGTGCCCGGCAAAACTTCGCATGATTTCAAGGTCCTGCTCACCTTCGACCACGTTTTCCGCATACCCGGTCTCGATCTCACGACCGAAAACCTTTTCCAGATAGAGTCGCCCTTCGTCATGCTTTTGAGACCAGCCGCCGTCGTTGGCGGACCCAACATACACAAAACCGACTCGAAGAGGCGCCGCCTGGATCGATGCCGCAAACAACAGAATTAGCAAAGAAACCAATCTTACTTTCAAGTAGACACCTCCTTTGTTCTCTGCCTGCCAAAACAAACATTTTTGCCCGCAACTTCCGCCCTTGTTTCCGATCGTCTGGAATTATAACAGCGATCGGCTAAAGTGGGATATCTTTCAAACACCCTCTATAACTGAAACGTGAGGGAAGAGCGGTTCATAGTTCCGACGCTGCGCGCCAGGTTCTTCGTTGGTTAAGAAGAGCGAGAAGAGTAGAGGGAGACTTAAGAGATGAGATCCCGTTTAGTAATCCTGAATAGGAACATTTCAGGGCAGGTTCCACGGAATGACAGTCTTGCTCCCTTTCCGTCATGCCGTACCCCCCTCTCCTACTCGATGCCCTCGCCCACAACGCACAACCAACAACGGTTCTTGAGAGGATTCTCTCCTTCTCGTGAGCGAAGCGAACTCTCGACACTCTTTCTCATGTTTTTCACCCACAACAGTTCATAAAAAGCCGACTGGCCTGGTAAAAAAATGACGGAGGGGTTAGCCTCCGTCGTTATGGAATTCTAGATATTTTTTATTTGCTAAAGCAGCATATCTATGTACGCGGCGTGCGACCAGAGGAGAGGCGAGGCGATCTCTCCCCATTTCTCGACCCAGGGTGCATACATTCTTTCTTCAAGCAGGTTTTCCGGAACTTGCTCGGGTAGAAAACCTTTGGAGTCGGCTTTTCTCTCTATCCATGCTTTGATTTCTTCGGAAATATCTCTTTCGTTGTTCGATTTCAGATGACCGGCTAGATAAGCGCTCAGCAGTATCCAGCTACCGCCACCGAAATATGTATCTTTTCTGTACCTCTTGAGGCCTCCGTCGAAGTAGAGTTCGTTCATCACGGTTCGTGCCGTCTTTTTCATGAGAAGTGAATCGCCGTCAAGAAGTCCATAAGGATAGGATGCCCAGATAAGACTCGAATCGACTTCATCGGCAGCGTTCGATTTCTTGAGCCGGCCGTCGCTCGTCAGCTCTTCCAGTATAAAATCCATGATGTCTCTCCAGGCGGTCTTCCTGTTTATGATACCTTCGATCGCCTTCAATCCCGCAACTATGGAGAGCAGCGTAGAGGTATGTACCATGGTGGGAGATTCTTCCCAGACATCATAGCACGGGACTCTCCACACTCGTTCGAGATACCTTGCGCATAGATCGCAGATTTCGCAATCGCTCTGATCCAGGAGTTCGGGCCTCTCGGCAACGACCCATAGAAAAGTGCCGTAACCGTCGCTCTGGGCGTTTGTCCAGTTATCTTCGCTGTAAAATCCCTCCATGGTGTATCTTGTCGGTAAGAAGCTGTCCAGTGTAACGCTCCCCACGGTAGCCTTCTGGAGAGAATCGCGGTATCTTTTAAGAACAGCCAGACCCCATCTTATGAACCGGGCCGAACTCTCTTTCCTTCCGGCTTTCTCCATCGCGTGCGCCACGAAGGAGCCGTCTCTGAACCAGCAGTAACCGTACTGCGAGAAGCTGGGCGAGGCTATGTAACTTCCGTGTTTGCTTTGATTGGCTTCAATTATCGCTGTCGATCTTTCCAGTAAGTCCATTATCTGATTTCTCTCCACTCTATTTTTATTATTCCCGATTCAACGCCGGATATTCTTGCCAGTCGTCTCGCCAGGCTGCTTAGTCGCACTCCGAGATTTTCTGGAAATTCGCTTCCGACGTACAACAGTCCCGTCTCTTCCTGTGACCAGTTCGTTCCGAAGAGAGTGCCGTCGGGTGGGATGCTGAGGGGTATTACCGATCCCTTTCTGAGGAAAACTTCAGTTCTCTCTCCATCTATTGCGATCTGCCCTGAATGAGTTCGGCCGTTCCAGAGATTCACCCAGTGACCTTCAGGAAGGGAGATCTTTCTCTCTTTCATCTCTTCGTCAACGGCGGGCGAGACAACCATATCTCTTCCAAACATATATGTGAGGCCCTCCGGATCATTCTCTTTCTCTATCAGCAGCAGCGGCAGCGTTAAGGGAAGACCTGCCTGTGCAGCGTGGAGAGACTCTCTGTAGATATACGGCGAGATTGTCATTCTCAGGGAGGCGAAGTTTCTGTAATAATCAATGATACTTTCGTCTTCCCAGGCCTTTGCCAGGTTCCATGGAGTCCTCTCGGAAGAGGGCGAGGGATCGCCGGAATCCTCCGAATGAAGCTGAAAGACAGGCGTGAAGACGGCCAGCTCTATCGATCTTCTGTACAGCTCCATAGAAGGGACCTCTCCGCTGAAACCGGCTATATCCCATCCCCAGAAGGGGTTGCCTGAAATAGAGACGTTGAGTCCGGCCGTTATGTTGTCGCGAAGAGCCTCCCAGGTCGAATCTTCGTCGCCTACCCAGAAAAGAGTATGCGCCGGGGATCTGGTGTAGCCGGCGCGGCTGAAGAGAATCCCTTCCTCTCTCAGTATGCCGGAGACAGTTTCGAAGTATCTTTCAGGATAGGTGTTTCTTACCTTCGCAGCGCTTCCGGCGGCCGTAAGAGTATCCCTCCCCCACAGATGCTCGCCGCCGTCGGTCTTGAAGCCATCGACTCCTAGTTCTTCCACGAGGTACTCCCTCTTGGAGGCCCACCATTTAGCCGCTTCTTCGTTGTAGAAATCAACCACTACATTGCCTTCGTGCCAGCGGGCCGCGGGAATCCTGTAATCGGAACCGTCTCTTGTCCTTGCGAAGTATCCCCTCGAACTACCGTAGCGGATATCTATTGCCGGCTGAGGCGTCGATTCGTCGAAAGATTTGATAACGGGGATCTGCCAGAGTACCAGCCTTATGCCTCTCTCGTGAAGCTTGTTGATCATCTCCACGGGATCGGGCCACGGTTCACGAAATCTGAAGTCTTTCAGACTGAACTTGTCGTCGCCGGAAACGGGATCGTACTCGGCTCCGTTGAAAATATAGAAAGTCTGCTCATCGGCCCAGGCTTCAATAACTAGCGTGGTTGCAGGAAGATCTCTCTGGACCGTTTCCCTGAGAACTTCCATGACTTTTTTCTGGCTGTTCCACTGATTGGCAGATAGCCAGGGGCCGAGCGCCCAGAGAGGTGGCGGGCAGGGTCTGGCGATTTTATGAATCTTTTCGATCGCTTTCAGAGGGGAGTCTTCTTTCCAGAACTGAATTTCCGTACCTTCAATCGAACAGCCCTTTGTATAAACACTCAGTGTTATCTTCGAACCATCTATTTTGAACGAAGAGAGAAAGCCCGTGTCTATAAGAATCGCCCTTCCCCTGTCTGAAAGAATAAAAGGTACCGGAGCGTATCCTCTGGATCTCTGGACCTTGTACTGGTCGTAAACGTGGATATACCTCTCCTCGCCTTCGGGTATGGTTATAGCATCGAAGTGTTCTCCAAGACCGTAGAAGCGTTCTCCTTCTTCTCTTTCAAGAATGATTTTCAGGTCGTAAAGTTCCTTCCCGTCTGTTAAGAGATATGCCTCTTTAAGGCAGTCACAGCTGGTGGCATCACTTCGATTTACCGTCAGCCTGTTGTTTTTTAGGGAGAGGAATCTCTTTGCTTCTATCCACTTGCAAACGGTGTACTCGTACCACTCTGAAGTAACGTAAGTGGAGGGTCCGCGACCGGCGATGAATCTGTACCTGACAGTTACTCCCGCGCTCTCACCGTCTATATTTACTTCCCAGTGAGCCTTGCCGCCATGATTAAGCTGATACTGGGCACGCCTTTTATATCTCCTGCTATCGCTCTGGACTTCGATCCAGGCTCTCTGACCGACGACCATGGGGTCGGTCACGAACCTGACCTTCACACGACCACCCTCCAGGGGCTCACGTGGTTCTCTTTCGCACCCTTGAACTATGAAATACGGGTCGTCTATCCCGAACGGAGTGTGAATTATCTCCATGTTCCTCCCCCTTTCATCTGCCAACAGTGAAGAGCTCGCTCTCTATCACTCTGTAGATACAACCCAAAGTCCAGGCCTTCTCGCCGATTATGTCAATGTCGAACTTCACGGCATCTGCCAGGCTGGAGAAGGCGTTTTTCTTTGCATAGTTTATCGATTTCTCAAGAAAAAGGGCCGAAAACTCGAGGGCCTCCCCACCTATTAGCACGTAGTCGGGAGCGAATATATTCACAAGATTCTTCAGGGCGATTCCAATATCGGTCGCGTATTCGTCGAATACGCTTTCGGTGCTTGCCCTGTCGATCTCCAGAGCTCGTTTCAAGAAATGGATTTCCGAGGTTTCCGTTGCCCTTAAAGAACCGTACAACTCTTTTAGCTCCGGGGAGGCGGTTATTGAGAATAGTTTTCGCGCTAGAACTTCGAAAGAGGCGTGAGCCTCCAGACAGCCACGACTACCGCATGTGCAGAGGTTTCCGTTGTGTTCGATCGTCATGTGGCCGAATTCGCCGCTCCCAGCGCCTGTCAGATGAAGCTTTCCGTCGATCGCCACGGCACCGCCTATACCGATTCCCAGAGTGATGAAGACACAGTTCTTGTGATTATCGACATTTCCTTTCCAGAACTGGGCCAGCGCGAAGGAATCAACGTCGTTCATAACGAAGGCTTTAGCGGCACAGCCCGCCGAAATCATTCTGGCTATGGGTATGTCATTCCAGTTGAGCAGGAAGGAGTTCTTTACGACTCCTCTGAGAAAATCCACAATACCTGAAACGGCAATCCCGATTCCCAGAAGCCTCTCGCCTATAAGCTCGCTCCATTTTCCCAGAATTTCACCCGTTGCCGATACCACCTCTTGGGGAACCGTGTTCTCCATAAGCTTTCTCTCGCTAGCCAGAACAGAGCCCGAAAGATCGGTCAGCGAATAATCAAGATATCCAACGCCTATTTTGAGACCCAGTACACACGATTTTCCCTGTCGTACATTCAGGAGAATAGGTTTTCTCCCTCCCGTAGAGTCGGCAACACCGGTTTCCTCTACCAATCCAATCTCTATTAAGTCTCCCACTACTTTGGTTACCGTGGCCGGGCTCAAACCTGTCATTTTTGCCAGGCTCGCCCTGTCGATACCGTCGCTTTCGTATATAGCTCTCAGGAGCAGTTTTTCGTTTATCTCTTTCATTATCTCTTTGCTAGCTTTACTCGCCACGGCAAAAACCCCCATAGAGAGGGCCGGGGAAACCCCGGCCCTGATTCAATCAGTTATTAGTTCAACTTGATAGCTTTTTCGAGTTCGGCCTGGGCATCGTCGAGAGCTTTTTGCGGAGTCTTGTCTCCATAGCGGGCAGCCTCAAGATGTCTGTTAACTATGTCGGCCATTTCGTTGAACTGTTCTATCACTGGCGGTGTCACCAGATAATCCAGCGATCTGAAGACGACTTCTTTGCTGGCTGGAGGTGTGGTCTGCTTGTATAGCTCAATGATCTCGGGGTAGGTTACAGGAGGTAGCTCCCAGCCAGCTTCGATTCTGATCTTAGCGACATCGAGGTCTCCTGAAAGGAAGCTGATCCACCTGAAGGCCGCATCTACGTTCTTAGAATCTTTGCTAATTGCAAGACCGTTTGCGAAAAAGTGGGTTGCTTTGCCTGTGTTGCCAGGCTCAACCGCTATATCCCATTCAAAATCGCAAGAGTTTTTGAATGTCGAGAATGCCCATGTGCCGGTAACGATCATTCCGATTCTTTCTACTTCGAAGAGGTCCCAGTCACCCATTCCGGCCATCTGAGCATCATCCGGCATAACATTGTACTTGAGAATTCTATCCACCATGAACTGGAGTGTTTCAACGTTCTGCGGGGTGTTCAGGGTGAAGGCCGTCCTGTCCTCGTTGAGAATACTGCCTCCGTTTTGCTGAACCATCTTGTAGAACTCCCAGAACTGAACGGGCTGATAAACCCCAAAGGCCATCGCATCTAGCGCCCTGATTTTCTTGGCAGCCTCGAGTTCGTCGGCCCACGTCCAGTCGTCGGTTGGATATTCTACGCCGGCTTTGTCGAAGAGATCTTTGTTGTAAATCAGAACAACGTTAGAAAAGCTGAACGGCAGTCCATACTGTACTCCGCCTTCAGAAAAGGCGTTAAGAGCCTTTTCGTTCAAAACGCTGGTGTCGAAACCGGAAGTCTCCACCAGGTTGTTGAGATTCAACAATATACCCTTTTTGGCATAAGTGTAGAAGTTTTCGTAGTTCAGTTCGAACGCGTCCGGCGCGTTTCCGCCAGCAACTATCGTCATGAGTTTGGTGAAATAGTCTCCGTAACCTACCGTCTCAATATTCACCTTGATATCCGGGTTCTGTTCTTCGAAGACCCTTTTCATCTCTTCAAGGTACTTTGCGTTTGCGTCTGCAGAAGAGAAGTTCATGAACTTGATGGTCGTAACGCCTAGAGAGGTTGCCAATGCCATTGAAACGATCGCGAAAATTACCAGAAGCCTTTTCATTCGATCACACTCCTTTTAGCCTTTTATACCACCTACACTGAGCCCCTGTTCGAAGTACCTCTGAGCGAACGTGTAGATCAGCAGTATTGGAATCATGGATATCAATGCGCCGGCCATAAGCATGTTGTAGTCGCTCTGATGCTGACCGTTAAGCAGGCTGAGACCGACAGGGAGGGTCATCTTGTTCTTGTCGGTGAGAACTATCAGCGGCCACAGATAATCGTTCCACGCCCCCATGAATGTGATGACCGTCAATGTGGCAATGGCCGGCCTGGAGAGGGGAAGTATCATTTTGAAGAATATTCTCAGATGAGAGGCCCCGTCCAGAACTGCCGCTTCAACGAAGTCGTCGGGAATCGTTCTCATGTACTGCCTGATCATGAAGGTTCCGAAAGCGTTGAAAAGTGAGGGTAGCATTATACCCACATAACTGTTGAGTAGCGAAAGATGCTTGAGGGTGAGATAGTTGGGTATCATCGTGATGTTTGCAGGGATCATCATCGTGGCGATATATATACCGAACAAGACTTCCCTCCCTTTGAAGTTGATCTTCGAGAAGACATAAGCGGCCATGCTGGCTGACATGACCGTGACAAACGTGATCAGCACAGATATGAATATGCTGTTGAATATAGCCTTGTCAAACGGGAATATATCGAAGATCTTGACGAATCCGTCGAAGCTTATCTCATCCGGAAGCCACTGGATGGGCAACACCGTAAGGGCTTTGGTCTTCTTGAGCGATGTGGATACCATCCAGAAAAACGGCAGCAGGGTGAAGAAGGAAAACAGCAGCATCACCAGATAATAGGCGGTTCGCCTCGAAATCCTCTTAAGATTCATAATGCACCCACTTTCTTTGCATCTTCCACTGGATCAACGTTACGGTGAGAATGAAGCAGAAAAGTATCCAGGAAAGGGCGGTTGCGTAACCCATCTTGTAATAAGTGAAAGCGTAGTTGTATATCCTTTCCATCATCGCCTGGGTCGATCCATGGGGGCCTCCTTTAGTCATCACCATGACCTGGGGGAAGAGCTGGAAAGAGTTTATTATGGCCATGATGAGTACAAAAAACATCGTTGGTGAAATTAGAGGCAAAGTTATAAATCTGAACTTATGCCACCTTTTCGCACCGTCTATCGACGCCACTTCGTAATATGAGGGATTAATGCCTTGCAGGCCAGCCAGAAAGATCAGCCCGAAGAAGCCCATGTCCTTCCAGACGCTCGCCAGCACTATGCCGGGCATCGCCCAGACTTTGTCGTAAAGCCAGGAGGGACCCTGCAAACCGAAGATACCCAGAATCGAGTTTATCGGACCGTAATAGGGACTCAACAGCCATCGCCAGAGCATCGCAGCGGCAACCCAGGAACTCAAAACGGGAATATAGAATATTGTTCTGAATACACCCGTAAATTTCGTTCTTATGTTGAGAAGCATCGCCAGGGACAGTGAAGCGATTATCATGAGCGGTATGTACAGCACTATATAATAAAGAGTGTTGCCCAGCACCCTCCAGAACTCCTCGCTCGCGAATATCTTTTTGTAATTCTCGAGACCTATGAAATTCGCCCTGCTCAAAACATCCCAGTCTGTAAGGCTCAGAACAAAGGAGTACACTATTGGAAAGACTTGAAAGAAGATGAACCCGCAGATGCTGGGCAAAAGGAACATTAGAATAACTAGCCTCTTTCTTGCCTTCTTCTTCATTAATTGATCCTCCCCAAAAGATACTTCCTTCACTGAATAAACTAAGTTGATTATACTTCTTACACACACCTTTACAAACTTCAAAGAGGGGAAATCACAAACAGTTATGCCCGATAATTGGCGTTTATTGGTCGCAATCTTCTAATTGCTACAGAAATCAATCTTCGCTTTAAAAACCACGGTAAAGAAACCAAACGCGAGATGACGGCTTTGTTGTCCTGAAAGTCTCAAACAATGCACAAATAGTGGTTGTTCGTTGTTGGTTAAGAAGAGCGAGAAGAGTAGAGGGAGACTTAAGAGATGAGATCCCGTTTAGTAATCCTGAATAGGAACATTTCAGGGCATGCTCCTCAGGACAGGCTCCACGGGATGACAGTCTTGCTCCCTTTCCGTCATGCTGGGCTCCGATCCGTCATCTCCATCTTTCGAAAAAACGGAAGGAACCGTTATCCGTCATCCGTTGTCCGTCCAGTTCCCACAAAATCCCATATTCCTGCCAAATTTCTCCCAAGAAGAGATCATACAATTGTGCTGAAGAAGACGATGAGAATTTTGTCTGACATAGATGAGAGAATACGAGTCTAGAAGTCATCACCCAGAATCCCTATCTACCCCTGAAAAGGCCGATCGTGAGAGCGGTAACACCGGACCGTATAGGTAGCAAAAAACAAGTCAAGCGGTCCGGTTTTTTAGATTCGAAAAGATAGAATATACTTGAAGTGCGATTTTCTGTCGATACAGAGGTGGTAACCATGTCCATAAGGATAAACCTTGTGGAAGACGAAAAGAGTTTGAACAACGTGTTGACTTCCTACCTTCAGAGGGAGGGGTGGGAAGTCAAATCCTTTTACAACGGGAGCGACGCGTTTAAGGAGATAGACGACAGACCGGATCTGTGGATACTGGACATCATGCTTCCGGGCGTTGACGGATTCGAGTTGTTGAGAGAGATCCGTAGCAGAAATCCGACTATGCCGGTGATCTTCATCTCGGCCAGAGATAAAGATATAGACAGGGTTATAGGCCTTGAAATGGGAAGCGACGACTATATGCCCAAGCCCTTTCTACCGCGCGAGCTGGTCATAAGGGTTAAAAAGATACTCGAACGTGTACAGACCGCAGGAGAGCCGGTATCGATACCTCCCTACACGATAGATGAGAGCAAGCGAAAGGTCACTGTAGATGCTGCATCGGGAACTCGGGTCGAGATCGAGCTGACGTCGATGGAGTTCGATCTTCTCATGCTATTCGTCAAAGGAAGGGGGAAGCCCTTTTCACGTGATCAGATACTTGACAAGATCTGGGGTTACGATCATTACGGAAGCGACAGGGCAGTGGATGATCTGGTCAGGAGATTGAGACGAAAAATGCCAGACTTCAAGATCGAGACCATCTACGGCTTCGGTTACAAAGGCGTAGATATATGAAAAAGTTCGGCCTTTCCAGCCAGATATGGCTTCTCTTCGGTCTGGTCATGCTCTTCTTATGTGTGATACTGGCTGTGGTCTTCAGGTGGTCCATAAGGGATTTCTTCACGACAGAGGCTTACATGACGATAGAATCGGCCCAGGAAATGAAGTTGCTTGAACTACAGGGTGGGCTGGTTCCCGGAAGCAATATTTACATGGGCGACCTGAAGAATATTAGGGACGTCGGTCACATAATCGTCCTGAATAAAGAGTACGGTCTTCTCGAGGAGTACCTGGAGGGCTGGAGGTTGAAAATAACCGGTCCCAACGTAAGGGAGGACTTAAGAACGGACTCCGGCCAGTCCTTCAAACTGGAGATCTCGAGTATAGTCATATGGGGTACCATCTCCCCGGATATACTTCCCCTTCTTGGTGAGATAAGAGAAAACGCCGAGCTACAGAAGGCAAAATCCGTTCGTTATGAAACCGATATCGGGAACAGGAAACTCTTCTATGTCATAAGATCGGAAGAGCTTTCCGACAGAAATATCACTTTCATCTCCTATATGTGGGATACCTACAAGAACACACTCTCCAGCACGCTTTTCTCGCGTCTATTTCTTGTTATTGCAGTCGTTGTGATTCTAAGCCTGATAATCGCCATACTCTTTTCGAGATACCTGACGCGACCGTTGAAAAAACTCTCCGAAGATGTTAAAGCCATAGCCGCGAGAAACTGGGACAAACCCATCTCGATAAACCGCAAGGACGAGATCGGCGAACTGGCCGATTCGATGGAGATGATGAGAGCCAGCCTTAGCGAACAGGACAGAGAACAGCAGGCGATGCTTCAGTTCATCTCTCACGAGCTAAAAACACCGGTTATGGTTATCAGAAGCTATGCCCAGGCCATAAAGGACGGCGTCTATCCTGGTGGAGACCTCGATAGCGCCATAGATGTTATAGACAGGGAAATACAAAGAATGGATATGAGGGTGAAAGATCTGCTTTTCATCACGCGCCTTGAATATCTGTCCAGACACAACCTGCAACTCGAGACGATAGATCTTTCCGAGCTCATAGAGAGTGTCGCCGGAAGGTTCTACTACCAGAGAGCCGATGTGGAATGGGATCTGAGGCTGGAGAAGATTCCGGCGTCGGTCAACGAAGAACAGTTCTCGATAGCCATCGAGAACATCCTCACCAACCAGCTGCGTTACGCCAGGCAGAAGATCGAGATCGAGCTCAAGACAATCCAGAAAGATTCAAAAATAGCCCTCACTTTCAAGAACGACGGAGAGGCCATAGAAGAAAAAAGATTCCAGCAGCTCTTCAAACCCTTTAACAAAGGCGCTAGAGGCGAACACGGGCTTGGACTAAATATAGTGAAGAGAATAATCGAACTCCACAACGGCAGGGTATGGATCGAAAATGAAGAAGACGGAGTCTCGACACATATAGAACTGCCCGTTTAAAGGTCCGGCATCCTAAGAAAGGTTGCTGGTAAAACACGAGAGAAAGAGCGCATTCGAGAGCTCCTTCATAACCGTCATTCCGTTGTGATCTTAAACGAGATCTCGCTCTTCCCAAGGAAGGGTCCAAGCTCTAACGAAGGACTATGGACGGCTCCGCCAGCTCTTCAGCTCTCATTCGAGTTCTACCACCGCCGTTCCTATATATGTGTCGGCGGCGCCGTAATAGAGGATCAGTTTATTTCCTACCATCACCGAGCCCTCTATGAAGATAACGTTCGGCACCTGTCCCAGCTTTTCCCAGGAGAGTTCCGGTTCCATCAGCGGCACATTGGTTCTCTTCAGCAGGTTTCTCGGGTTGTCCACGGCGAAGAGAGCCGCCCCCGGACGGTATATAGTGGAGAAGTCGGCGCTGTTGTAGATGAGCAGGATACCCTCCTCAGTTATTAGCGGCGCCGGTCCCGGTTCTACCAGCCTGCTGTCGAACCTGTCCTGTCTCGGCTCCAGCACGGGCCTGGGATAGACGGTCCAGTTTTTCAGATCCTTCGAAT